>JAEZQN010000357.1 GCA_023441145.1 Bacillota bacterium | reverse complement strand
TGGTATTCTGTGGTACAGCAGCAACAATTGTTTCCGGTGCTGTGGCAGAGAGAATCAAATACATTTCCTTTATCATTTTTTCCTTTATGCTGACTTTGTTGATTTATCCAATCGTAGGTCATTGGATTTGGGGCGGTGGCTTTTTATCAAAGCTTGGTATGTTGGATTTTGCAGGATGCTCTGTAGTTCATTCTGTTGGAGGCTGGGCAGCACTTGCAGGGGCTCTTATTTTAGGACCAAGAGTTGGAAAGTATACTAAGGATGGCAAGATTCATCCTATTCAAGGTCATAGCCTTAGTCTTGCTACCATTGGTTTATTCGTATTATGGTTAGGCTGGTTTGGATTTAATCCTGGTTCCACCATGGAGGCAAATGCCAATTCTATTTCTCATATAGTTTTGACCACCAACACTTCCGCAGTTGTTGCAGTATTGACTTCTACCATTACTTCCTGGATTGTGGTTGGTAAACCAGACTTAGGAATGACGATTAATGGGTGTCTTGCTGGATTAGTTGGTATTACTGCCTCTTGTGCATATGTTAGCATCACCAGTGCATTGATCATTGGCGCTATCTCTGGTGTAGTGGTTGTTTTTGCTGTTATCATTATAGACAGAACTCGTATAGATGATCCTGTAGGTGCCATTGCAGTACACCTTGTGAACGGTATTTTAGGAACTCTTTATGTTGGCTTGTTTGCAGAGGATAAGATAGCTGGCATTGCTACTGGAAATGGTTTATTTTTTGGAGGTGGAGTATCCTTACTTGGAAAGCAGGCACTTGGAGCGCTATGTGTAGGAGTATTCGTATTTACTGCCAGTGTGATTGTTTGGTTTGCTATCAAAAAAACCATAGGCATTAGAGTATCTCTTCGAGAGGAAATTCAAGGTTTGGATGTAAATGAACATGGAAATCAAGCATATCCAGAATATCTTATACATAGACCAACCTATACAGCGATTATGAATGATTATCAAATGAGTGATGCAGAAACATCTAAGAAGGATGATTCTGAAATAGATGAGGAGGGTTGGTTATGAAGCATATAAAAGCCATTATTCAGCCTGATAAATTGGCAGGTGTTAGGAAAGCTCTGGAAAAGACAGAATGCTATCGTGGTATCATCATTACGGATGTGATGGGCCAGGGGAACCAAAAAGGGGTAGTTCAAGCATGGAGAGGAGAAAAGTTTCAGTTAGATCTTCTTCCTAAGATTATGATTGATCTCATCGTAAGAGATGCCGAGTTAGAGAACATTAAGGATATTCTCTTAAAGGCAACACGCTCAGGTGAAATGGGGGATGGGAAGATCTTTATCTACAATGTAGAACAAGTAATTCGTATCCGTACAGGGGAAGAAGGGGAAGATGCTCTGTGATTCCATATAATAGAGTTTTATGTAAATATTAATGTGCACAGGAACTTTAGATGACAAAATCAACTCCTACGAAATAGATTGGTAGCTATGTAGGTGAAGGAGAACATATTATAGGTAGAAAGCTTCAAATCTTATTAGAATAGGGTTTGGAGCTTTTTAGTTTGGGGTAAATGGACATAATTCCTCATTTGCAACTAATAAAAAGAAAAAATACAAATAAATAGGGACAAATGACCTTTATATGAGTGTGAAAAAGTGCTAAACTACAACTAATATAATGTAAACGTTTGTGCAATATAAACAAAGTGAAAGTCAGTATTCCATACATATTTCATGAGGATACTCATCTGTCTGCTGTAGAAAGCGGATGGGTTTCAAATATGATGCGAGTCGCAAAATTTAGCGTTAACCATCAAAGAAAAGGAGAGAAAACTATGAGAAAGAAAATTTTAGCAGTAGTGATGACTGCAGTAATGGTATTTTCTATGGCTGCATGTGGTAGTAAGGAATCTGATAATGCTGCAAAGACAGAAGCTCCAAAGAAGTCAGAGGCTGCAAAAACAGAAGTTCCAAAACCAACAGAGTCTGTAACACCAGACACAGGTGACAAATTAAAGGTAGGCCTTGTAACCGACGTTGGTGGTGTAAATGATGGTTCCTTTAACCAATCAGCATGGGAAGGATTACAGAAAGCAGGTACGGATTTTGGTGTCGAAGTAAACTACTTAGAATCTGCTACAGATGCTGATTATGCTCCAAATATCGAGAGTCTTATGGATGAGGAATATGATTTGATTATTTCTGTAGGCTATATGTTAGCAGAAGCAACAAAAGCAGCAGCAGAAGCTAACCCAGATCAGAAATTTGCAATCATTGATGATTCTACTTGTGCTGATCTTCCAAATGTAACATGTTTGATGTTTAAGCAAGAGCAGGCTTCTTATTTAGTAGGTTATGTTGCAGGCCTTACTACTAAAAAAGATAATGTAGGATTTGTACTTGGTATGGCCAATGAAACTATGAATCAGTTTGGATATGGATACTTAGCAGGCGTTCTTGATGCAAATTCTAAATGTAAGATTCAACAGTTTAATGCAAACTCCTTTGCTGATTCTGCAATCGGTAAATCAAGTGCTAATACTGCTATTACCAATGGTGCAGATATTATCTTCCATGCTGCTGGCGGTACAGGACTTGGTGTAATTGAAGCTTGTAAGGAAGCTGGTATTTATGCTATTGGTGTTGATAGTGACCAATCTAAACTTGCCCCTGAAGCTGTAATTACTTCTGCAATGAAGAGAGTAGACAATGCTGTTTATGATACTACAGAAGCTTTAATTAAGGAGACTTTAAAGGGTGGAGTTAAGACTTATGACCTTTCTATCGGCGGTGTAGATATTGCTCCTACAAAAGACTTACTTAGTGCTGATGTTGTTACTAAGATTGAAGATATAAAAGCTAAAATTATTAGTGGAGACATCGTTGTTCCAGCAACTCAAAAAGATTTTGAAGCAAAATACGGCAACGTATATGAATTAGATTAAAGATTATTGTTATATGTAGCAGAAACACTCACCATCACAACAGGTGGTGAGTGTTTTGAAAAATAGGAAAGATTCTGTAGGGAGGAGAGGATTAGGTATATGCGTAGTTTTTCCATGAAACAGGTGGATGATATAAGGGAAGAGATTCTTACTATTATCAAGAGTCCATTGCTAACCCATGAGCAGAAAGTAAACAATCTAGCCTCAAAGGCGGATTCTCTGATTGAGGTTCTAGACCTCCCTGAGGGGCTTACGGAGCTTATGCAGTCCTCCATGGAATCAAAATGTATCTGTGATTTATCAGAGGGGCATGCGCCAATGCGGCCTCGATATATTGTACCAGATTATAGTAAATTAATGAAAGAAGGTTGTCGTTTCTTAAAACTGGATCCTCCTACTGACCTATATGAAGCCTTGAATCATTTACTTATTTTTTATAAACATGTTCCAAGTGTAACCAATTACCCCGTTTATGTGGGGAATTTAGATGAGCTTTTAGAACCCTTTATTCATACCGTTGAAGAAGAACAGGCTAAGAAGCTATTAAGAATGTTTTTGATACATATAGACAGAACGGTATTAGATTCTTTTGCCCACGCGGATATTGGGCCAAAGCCTACGACAGCAGGGAGACTCTTATTAGAGGTTTCAGCCGAACTAGAGAATGCGATACCAAACCTTACTTTAAAATATGAAGAAGGTGTTACAGAGGATGATTTTGCATTAGAAGCTGTGAGATGCTCTCTTCGTACTGCAAAACCTAGCTTTGCCAATCATTCCATGTTTAAAAAGGAATTGACGGAGGATTATGTGATTGCTAGTTGCTATAATGGACTTCCTTTGGGAGGTGGTTCTTATACACTATGCAGGCTAATACTCGGTAATATTGCCAAAAGATCAGATAGTATTGAAGATTTTAAAAAGAACCAATTACCATATGTTATGAATATAATGGCCTCCTATATGGATGAAAGAATTCGATTCGAAGTCTGTGAAAGTGGCTTCTTCGAACATAATTTTCTTGCAAAGGAAGGCTTTATAAGCAGAAATCGTTTTACCGCTATGTTCGGATTGGTAGGACTGGCGGACTGCGTCAATATATTATTAGAAAAAGAAGGATTACAGGGACGTTTTGGTCATAATGAGAATGCCAATGCACTTGGAGTTTCTATTATGGATTTAATTAATAGCTTTAATGAACAGCATAGCAATCCATATTGTGAAGTGACAGGTGGACATTTTCTTTTACATGCCCAAGTGGGAATCTCAGAGGATATTGAGATAACACCAGGGACTCGTATTCCAATCGGAGAAGAACCAGAAGAGCTCATTGATCAACTTTTGGTGCTCAGTAAATTTCACAAGTATTTCCCTTCTGGAACAGGAGATATCTTCCCGATCGACTTAACCATACATAAGAACCCAGAATATGTACTGGATATCGTAAAGGGAGCGTTTCAAAAGGATTTAAGGTACTTGTCATTTTATGCAAGCGATAGTGATGTCATCCGGGTTACTGGTTATTTGGTGAAACGTTCAGAGATGGAGAAACTGGATAAAGGGCAAGCGGTGTTACAGAACACCACAGGCTTAGGACTTGGAGCAGCCAAAAGTGGTCATATCCTAGAAAGAAAGGTTCGCTAATGAGAGCTCCAATCAATAAAATCATACCTTTTAGTAGTGTAGATGGACCAGGGAATCGGACTGCAATCTTCTTACAGGGGTGTAATCTCAACTGTACCTATTGTCATAATCCAGAGACAAGGAAACTGTGTTTAAGCTGTGGTCTTTGTGTGAAGCGCTGTAAGAGAGATGCCCTTACTTTGGATGAACAGGGAAATGTAATCTTTGATGAAGCCAAATGCATACAGTGTGACACCTGTATTCATAGCTGTTCATTTAATAGCTCCCCTAGAATCATATGGTTAACTCCAGAGGAAACTTATGAACGAATCAAAAAACAGATTCCTTTTATTAGAGGAATTACAGTCTCTGGTGGGGAATGCATGTTATGGCCAGAATTTTTATTAGAGTTATTTACTCTCGCAAAGAAGGATGGACTTTCAACATTAATCGATAGTAATGGAACCATAGCCTTTGAAGAGTACAAAGAACTACTTAAGATTACAGATGGAGTTATGCTTGATATTAAGGCATTTGATTTAACCGAACATAAAAAGATTACTGGAGTTGGTAATGAAAAGGTGTTGGCCAATGCAGTTTACCTTGCACAACAAAATAAGCTTTTAGAGGTTAGAACCGTTATTGTGCCAGACTTATATGATACGGAAAATAGTATTATAAAAATGGGAGAATTTCTGGCACCACTTTTAAAGAGCCATAAATTCAGAATTAAAATCATAGCTTACAGACCTATGGGAGTTAGAGAAGAGTTTTTACATTATGAAGTACCTGATCATAAGTATCTGGAGTATTTAGCTAGTATACTAAAGGCTCAGGGATTTCAAGATATAATTATTATTTGATAATGGAGGTGCCAGGATTGGAGAAAGCGAGTTTTATGGATGAAAATACCGTGGTTGTTTTCATGAAGGACATCGTTAAGAAATTCGGCGATTTTACCGCTAACGACCACATCAATTTAACGGTACACAAGGGAGAAGTCCACGCCATCCTTGGTGAAAACGGAGCTGGTAAGAGTACATTATTGAATGTACTGTATGGGTTATATCGACCTACCAGTGGGCACATTTTCTTGAATGACAATGAAGTTCATCTTAATAGCCCAAGGGATGCAATCGAGCTAGGAATTGGTATGGTGCACCAGCATTTTATGTTAATTCAGCCATTTACAGTAATGGAGAACATTACACTTGGAGTAGAGGATGTAAAGGGCCGAATTGTCATTGATAAAAAGACGGCTAGAACAAAAGTGATGGACCTTTCTAAGCGATACGGAATGAAGATTGATCCAGATGCGAAAATCGAAGATATATCTGTGGGAATGCAACAAAGAGTAGAAATCTTAAAAGTGCTATACCGTGGTGCCAATACATTGATTTTAGATGAGCCAACCTCCTCCTTAACCCCCCAGGAAATTGAGGAGCTGATGGAGATTATTCAAAATCTTACAAAGGATGGGAAAAGTGTCATTTTGATTACACATAAGCTAAAGGAAATCAAGGCTTGCTCTGATAACTGTACAATCATTCGTCAAGGTAAATATATCGGTACAGTAAAAGTAGGAGAAGTCAGTGAAAATGACTTGGCTTCCATGATGGTAGGTAGAGAGGTAAACTTCAGTGTAGATAAAATGAGTCAACAACCAGGAGATGTGGTTTTAGAGATTAAGGACCTTCATGCTAAGGATTACCGTGGTGTGGAAATCCTTAAAGGATTGGGCCTTGCTGTTAAAAAGGGAGAAATCGTCGGTCTTGCAGGTGTAGATGGCAATGGACAGATGGAATTAGTTGAGATTCTAACAGGTCTTAAAAAGGCTGATTCTGGAGAGATTACTATGTTAGGTCAAAGCATATTTAATAAAACACCAAAGGAGATCTTTAATGTGGGAGTATCAAGTATTCCAGCAGATCGTCAGAAGCATGGCTTGATATTAGATTTTTCCATCGAAGACAATTTGATTCTACAACATTTTGATGAGGCACCGTATTCTAATCTAGGATTTTTAAATCGAAGAAAGATTAGGGAACATGCCACAGAGCTAATTGACAGCTTTGATGTTCGACCAAGAGGCAGTGAAGATAAACCAGCAGGGCAACTGTCAGGAGGAAATCAGCAGAAGGTTATTATTGCAAGAGAAGTAACCAATGACAAAGAGCTTCTAATAGCCGTAAACCCTACCAGAGGGTTAGACGTAGGTGCCATTGAATTCGTACATAAATATTTAGTAGAACAGAGAAATAAAAATAGAGCAGTTCTTTTAGTTTCCTTTGAACTAGATGAGATCATGAGCTTGTCAGACCGAATTGAGGTTATCTTTGATGGGCAGATTACCGGAAGTGTAGAAGGAGAAAACGCAGAAGAAAAAGAGCTAGGATTTTTGATGGCAGGAGGGAAGAAGCATGATTAAGAAAAAAATAGTGAACAGTAGTGCATTTTATACTGTCATAGCAATTCTTGTAGGCTTTCTCATTGGTGCCATCTTCCTTTTGATAGCAGGAATAAGCCCAGCAGTTGCTTATGGCAAATTGATAGACAGTGTATTTAGTAAACCAAAATATATTGTATGGACCTTAATCTATGCAAGTCCTTTAATTTTTACAGGACTAAGTGTGGCGTTTTCCTTCCGTACGGGTGTATTTAATATCGGAGCCGAGGGACAGTTCGTCGTTGGTTCTCTAGCTGCCTGTGTGGTAGGTATTTTAGTGGATGTTCCAGCTTGGATTCATGTTCCACTCTGTATTATTGCAGCAGCTGCAGCTGGTTGTATTTGGTCTCTATTGGTAGGATTATTAAAGGTCAAACGAGGAATTCATGAGGTACTTTCCTTTATTATGTTTAACTGGATTGCCTTTTATTTGTCCAATTACATTGTAAACCTAGAGGTAATTCATAAAGTAGGTGGAGGAGAAGCTACGAAGGATGTACTTCCTTCCGCAAGAATCTTATTACCAAAGAGTATGACGGAATTCTTTAACAATAGTACGGCAAACTGGGGCTTTCTTTTAGCGGTCATAGCAGGCATTGTAATGTGGATCATTATACAAAAAACTACGTTAGGATATAAACTAAAAGCAGTAGGCTATAACAATAATGCAGCGAAATTTGCTGGTATTAATTCGGACAAGTCTGTCTTAACCGCACTAGGCATTTCTGGTGCATTAGCAGGACTAGGTGGAGCAGTTCAATTATTAGGTATGTCTGGTAGACTTAGTCAATTTGCAGGCCAAGAGGGCTTTGGATTTGAGGGAATTACTGTGGCCCTAATAGGTGCCTCTAATCCAATTGGCTGTATCTTCGCTGGAATGTTCTATGGTGCCATGAAATATGGTGGTTCTAAGCTTACAATGGTAAAGGCACCAGCGGAAGTAGTAGATATTATTATGGGTTGTGTAATTCTACTTATCGCTATTTCACCTGTATTTAAAGTCCTTTTCCAGAAATCTAGAAAGAAAAAGGAGGCTAAATAAATGGATGTTTTCATTAAGGATATTGGATTGTTAATCAATGCGACTCTGATTGCAACGCCTCCACTGCTACTTGCAGCATTAGGTTCCTGTTTCTCGGAACGAAGTGGTGTTGTCAATATCGGAATTGAAGGAATGATGACTATAGGTGCCTTTACAGGCGCAGTAGTCGGTTTGTTAACGGGGAATGGTTGGTTTGCCTTCTTTTGTGGAGGTCTAGCCGGAGCGTTATTTGGTGTAATCCATGCCATAGCCTGTATTTCCTTTCATGCAGATCAGACCATTGCAGGTACTGCAATCAATTTCTTAGGACCGGGTCTTGCTATCTTTTTATGTAAAGCGATGTTTGATAATTCATCTGACACACCGGCCTTAGAATCCGCTTCCAAATTACCTAAGATGTTTGGAGGACAGTTTGCAACAGGCTCTTTTTGGAGTAATGTATTAAATGTTTATTCTGTGGCATACTTGGTATTTATATTCGCTTTTGTCTGCTGGTTTGTATTTTATAAAACAAAGTTTGGTGCTCATCTTAGAGCAGTAGGGGAGCATCCAGAGGCTTGTGAATCTCTTGGTATCAGTGTTTATAAGGTACGATATGCCTGTGTAATCCTTTCTGGATTCTTAGCAGGACTAGGTGGAGCGTTTGTAACATTGGCTACTATCAATCAATTTAGACCAAGCGTTATAGTTGGCCAAGGCTTTATTGCTATAGCTGCTGTTATTTTTGGAAAGTTTTCTCCACAAGGTGCTTTAAAGGCTTGTCTGTTATTTGGTCTTTGCTCAGGAATTAAGACGTTAGTTAGTACAAGTAATACCGTATCTCCGAACCTTATTTCAATGATTCCATATATCGTGACTATATTGGCACTAGTATTGTTTGTAGGAAAAGCAAATGCTCCTGCAGCCAACGGAAAACCTTTTATCAAATCTAGGTAGAAATGGGGCTAGTCATGTTAGCAGAAGATAATATAAATAGGATCATGGAGCTACAAAAACTATTAGATCCTAAGCAACAGGCATATTTAAATAAGTATCTAAACAATGCTCCACGTTGGGTATTAGAGACCATGCAAGTGGTACATAAGCAAAAGAATACTGTATTTATCGATGAAAACACTAGTGTAGACAATGTTTACATTGTTACCCAAGGTGTTGTTCGAGCTATTGACTATAGAATTCAAGGAGTAGCGTATGACTATATGTGGTTTTACCCTGTGAAGGTATTTGGCGCAATGGAAGTAGTATTTAACATCTCCCAATATATGACTACCCTAATGACGGTTACACCTTGTACCATGTTAGTGATTTCAAAGGCAAACTATGAACGATGGATATGGGAGGATAAAAATGCTCTTCGTATGGAGATGGAATCCATAGGAGGATATCTGTTAGAGCAAAATCGTAAGGATAGAGTCTTCTTATTTTTACAAGGAACGGACCGTATTCTTTATATCCTTGTGAAAAACTATGAATTGAGAAAAACAGAGAGTAAATACATTTTCGATATGAGTAGACAGGAATTGGCAGAGCGAAGTGGGTTAAGTATCAAGACGGTGAATCGTGCCATTAAGAAAATGGTAGAGGATCATTTTATAGAGAGAAACAAGCGTAAAATAGTCATTACAGAAGATCAGTATAATAAAATGAAGTATTATCTCGATTCTATCGTAGAGCATTCTTGATTAGAATAGTGTAAAAGTGAAAGCTCCAACTCTTTAATATAGGGTTTGGAGCTTTTTTGTTTTAACCACTTTATTAGTTGAAAATTGATAATTAGTAGGAGATAAATTGGATATACTATACCATGGTGGTGATAAAATGATTTCAGTATGGTCCGATACTTCAAAGCTTCCTTCCTTTGAGGAGCTAAAAAACGATTGTAAGACAGATGTGTTAATCATTGGTGGTGGTATGGCAGGAATTCTTTGTGCCTACCAGCTACAACAACAAAATGTGAACTATATATTAGTCGAAGCAGAAACGATTTGCAGTGGTATTACAAAAAATACGACAGCAAAGATTACCTCTCAACATGGTCTTGTTTATCAAAAGATAGAAAAGGAATTTAGTGTAGAAAAGGCTGCTATGTATCTACAGGCCAACCAAGATGCAGTGGCAGAGTATCGCAAGCTATGTGAGAACATAGATTGTGGATTTCAGGATAAGGATAACTATGTATACTCCCTAGACAAACGCGAAACCTTAGAAAAGGAAATGGATGTTCTATATAGAATAGGGTTTAATGCTAAACTTGAGTCAAACCTCTCACTTCCTTTTTCTACAGTGGGAGCGGTAAAGTTTCCTAACCAGGCGCAGTTTCACCCCCTGCAATTCGTAGCTGCCATTGCAAAGAATCTTCGTATCTATGAACATACAAGAGTGAGGGAGCTTGTTGTAAGTAAAACGGGAGATTGTAAGGCAGTGATAAACAACTTTAATATTACAGCTAAGAACATCATTGTGGCTACCCATTTCCCATTTCTCAATAAGCATGGTAGTTATTTTCTGAAAATGTACCAGCATCGCTCTTACGCCATTGCACTAGAAAATGCCCCTGATGTAAACGGGATGTATGTGGATGAAGCACAAAAAGGGCTGTCCTTTCGAAACTATGAAAATGAGCTTATTATTGGTGGTGGAGATCATCGCACAGGGAAAAAAGGTGGTAACTGGAGTGAGCTAATGGCGTTTGCCAAGAAGTACTATCCAGAATATAAGGTTAAATACCAGTGGGCTACTCAAGACTGTATGACCCTCGATGGCATTCCTTATATTGGACATTATTCTGCGAGAACACCTAATCTCTATGTGGCTACAGGTTTTAATAAGTGGGGAATGACATCCTCCATGGTAGCAGCCACCATACTCACGGACATGATACTGGGAAAACAAAATTCCTATGCTTCTGCCTTTCACCCTTCCAGGTCTATGCTTCGAGTGCAGCTTGCAATAAATGGATTTGAGGCCGTAACTAATCTACTTTCCATCACGCCAAAGCGTTGTCCACATCTAGGTTGTGCGTTAAAATGGAACGAAACAGAGCATAGTTGGGATTGTCCATGTCATGGAAGTCGATTTACAGAGGCAGGAAAGTTAATCGATAATCCTGCTACAGGAGATTTGAAAAATAAATAACATTTAGAGATATCTTGTAGGTACCAAAGTGTAAAAATACAACTAGTAACTACAAGATATTTTATATTATGTAAGAAATATATCGAAACTTATAATATATTGTGATACAATTTAATTGGACATATTGCGATAGGGAGGGACTTAAAATGATGGAAATCGCACGTAAGAAAAGAGTAGTATGGGGGTTAAATATTTTAGTTGTAGTGCTACTTGTAGGCATAATCTTCTATTTTGTACAAAGTAGCCATATTCTACATAGGACTGCTAAGTCCATCTCGCCAAATGGAAATATAAAATACGTGATCTATGATATATCCTTAAAAGAAGAACCAGGGAAAAAGGGAAGTGACTTCTTGACTGTTGAAGAGTATGACTTATCAGAGAATGATTCCGAATGGAGGTTACTTAATGAGACAGAGTTGTCAGGAGATTACATAGGAAGTTCTTGGTCATGGGATAGTCGTTTGTTTGTGGTATCTGTTGATAGTAAAGAGGGAAACATTTATATCTTTGACACCCAAAGAAAGAGTGTACGTAAACTGGATGACTTTCTTGATATGCAATTGATAAATAGAGCTGCGTTTAATTCTGGTTTATATCAACAAATGCTATCGGTTAATAAAGATACCAAATACGAATTTGTCCAATGGGCTGAGCATGGTGATAAGATGCTAGTTCAATATACAGTCATGGAACCAGAGCCTGAAAAGGAAGATGATACAGAATATGAAGGTTATTTTTGGTATGACTACGAAAAGAATATTATTGAAGGGTATATGGATAATACATATTAAATAGCAAGGTAAAGGACGAAAAAGGGGCTTTAATATTCCAAAACAATATATCATGGGTAGACGTCCTTTTAGTAACAGATTTATGAGAAATTGAAGGATTCCATTGTGGCCATCCATTATAAGTTATGGTTGATGAAGAGTGGGTACAGACTTGTATGGAAATTTCATGGAACCAGACGGACAAAAGTGGTATTTAGTTGGAATACCTTATAAGAATAATTTATAATATGTTAGGACGAGAGTTCTTAGATAATACTAAATTAGTAAGCACTTTTAGCTAGAATTAATACCTAGCTTAAGAGTGCTTTTTTAATGACTATAAATCACTCATTTCATTGCAGAATTTGGGGCAAATTCGGCTTTAAAATGACGTAGGGTATAAATACCCTACTCAAAAATGAGCCTTAAATGGCCTACTTTTATTATTTAAAATACAAATTTATATGTATATTTATCTCATAAAAAATCCCAATGTTAAGCAAAATGCTATTGAAATGAAAAAGAGTATAGTAGAACATATAATAACATATGCTCTAATCCAACTTGGTATTTTATTCTTATATACAAACATAAAAATAATTGCTGCTATTGCCAACAAAACACATAATAATGATACAAGAATATATAAATTCATTTAACATTCCTCCTCATAATAAAAATATAAATTAATAAAGTTTATCGTGCACTGTAAATAAATGTGTTATTATGCATATAATATGCTTTTATAATACTACATATAATTTTAAAACAAAAGGGGCGTATTCATTGAGGTCAGTTGTAAAGCGAGATGCATTTCAGCTTACAAAAATGCGTCTCGTGTTACAACTCACCCTGCGTTTCTAATAGGTGCGTTTCTAATCGTTTCTAATAGGTTTCTAATAAATGCTTGATAAAGGGTAGATAAAGTATGATAATATATAATATATGGAATATTTAGGCGAGTAATGTAAGAAATGGTAGAAGGAGGTACTATAAATGGCATCCATACTAATTGTAGATGATGAGCAGACCATCAATGATCTAATT
>JAEZQN010000167.1 GCA_023441145.1 Bacillota bacterium | reverse complement strand
GGTTTTACCCATTCACGGTAAACACCTTCATGTACAATTACCTTGTCACCTGTCTCAGCTACCTGCGCAGCTTTTGAAATAGTACGAAATGGATGGGTAGCACTTCCATCTGCTTTATCCAATCCTGTTAGTGCAACATGATATTCACAATTCATTCACAGATCCTCCTTTTCTAGTATAGCTTTAGTTTAGAAGGAATACTAATCTGACACAATCGATATCTACCATAGGTCTATAACAATCGTACATAAAGCATAATTCTTGCTGTGATTGTGCTTTTTAAAATTATAAATAGATTATTAGTAGAAAAGAGAAATAGAATCATACTATAGGAAGGTGCCATTGTATCATAACAGTTGTACCATTTTCTGTTTAAACTGATAATTAATCATCATTAATATACTTGAAATATACCCTATAGGGGTATATACTTATATCATAAGTGAGGTGTTGTTATGAAAGAACAGAATGAATGTTGCCATAAGACAAAGGAACGTTCAGAAAAGGAATATAAGGACTTGATTCATCGTCTCAATCGTATTGAAGGACAAATACGAGGGATTAGAGGTATGGTAGAGAAGGATTGTTATTGTGTGGATATACTAACACAGGTTGCCGCTGCAAATGCTGCTTTAAATAGCTTTAATAAGAAGTTGTTAGCAAATCATATAAAGACCTGTGTCACCAATGATATTAAAGCTGGCAAAGAGGAAACTGTTGAGGAGTTAGTTTTAGCACTTCAAAAACTAATGAAGTAGAGAATAGGAGGCATGTATGGATCAATATAAGGTAATGGGAATGAGCTGTGCTGCCTGTAGTGCAAGAGTGGAAAAGGCTGTTTCTAAGGTGCCAGGTGTTACCTCCTGCTCCGTAAGTTTACTTACTAATTCGATGGGTGTCGAAGGTACAACTACTGTAGCTGATATTTATAAGGCAGTAGAAGGAGCAGGTTATACTGCAATCAAAAAAAATGGGGATGATGAAAAAAGAAAAATGGCATCCACCTATGGACAAGAAGAGTCATTGATAGATAGGGAAACTCCTGCCCTAAAAAAGAGGTTAGTTACTTCCTTATTATTTCTGATTGTATTAATGTATCTTTCTATGGGGCATATGATGTGGGGATGGCCACTTCCTTCTTTTCTTAAGGATAATCATGTAGCCATGGGGTTAATACAGCTTTTGCTAACAGGTGCTATTATGGTGATTAACCAACATTTTTTTGTGAGTGGGTTTAGAAGTCTTATTCACCGGGCTCCTAATATGGATACCTTGGTAGCTTTAGGTGCTATGGCTGCTTTTGTGTATAGCACTTATATATTATTTGCTATGACGGATGCGGGGATGAAGGGCAATATGGAAGCCGTTATGGCTTACATGCATGATTTTTATTTTGAATCAGCAGCTATGATTCTTACATTAATTACAGTAGGCAAGATGCTTGAGGCTAGATCTAAGGGAAAGACTACAGATGCCTTAAAGGGACTTATGAAGCTCGCACCAAAGACGGCAATGGTAATTAGAGATGGAGAGGAAACAGAGGTACCTATTGCTGAGGTTCATATTGGAGATTTCTTTGTAGTACGTCCTGGGGAAACCATACCAGTAGATGGGGTGGTCATAGAGGGAAGTAGTGCTGTAAACGAATCTGCTCTGACAGGAGAAAGTATCCCTGTGGATAAAGAAGAGGGGGATTTCGTATCAGCCGCCACGATTAATCAATCTGGATTTATAAAATGCAAGGCAAGAAGAGTTGGTGAGGATACTACGTTATCTCAAATTATACAAATGGTAAGTGATGCTGCCGCTACTAAGGCCCCAATTGCTAAAGTGGCAGATAGGGTTTCTGGCGTATTTGTTCCCATTGTAATTGGAATAGCTCTTATTACAATATTAGTTTGGCTCATACAAGGGCAGACCTTTGGATATGCTCTAGCACGAGGAATTAGTGTATTGGTCATTAGCTGTCCATGTGCATTAGGACTTGCGACTCCGGTTGCAATTATGGTAGGGAATGGAGTAGGTGCAAAAAATGGTATTATGTTTAAGACAGCAGTATCTTTAGAGGAAATCGGAAAGACAGAAATTGTAGTATTAGACAAGACGGGGACAATAACTAGTGGTGAACCTAAGGTGACAGATATTTTTCCATCTTTAGGTACTTCAGAGAAGGAACTGTTACGTTGCGCTAAGGCATTAGAACAAAAAAGCGAGCATCCCCTTGCCAAAGCAATTCTAGAGTATATGAGAGATAGTAATATAGGAGAGTTAGAAATCACTGATTTCTTAGCTCTACCAGGCAATGGATTAAAGGCTATGTGTAATGGTGAGAGCCTAGCTGGGGGAAATGACAGTTTTATTAGCACAATGGTGGAGATTCCAGAGGATGTAAGAAATATTGCGAAACAATTATCAGAACAAGGAAAAACCCCTTTGTATTTTTCCAAAGGAAGTCACTTACTTGGCATTATTGCAGTAGCAGATGTTGTTAAGGAAGAGAGCCATGAGGCAGTAAAAGAGCTTAAGAATATGGGAATTCGTGTAGTAATGTTGACTGGGGATAATGAAAGAACAGCAGCTACCATCGGCAATCAGGTTGAAGTGGATGAGATAATTGCTGGTGTTCTTCCTGATGGTAAGGAAAGTGTGATTCGTTCCTTGAAAAGCCAAGGTAAGGTCACTATGGTAGGTGATGGTATCAACGATGCTCCAGCTCTTACTAGGGCGGATATGGGGATTGCCATAGGAGCAGGTACGGATATAGCTATTGATGCAGCTGATGTAGTACTAATGAAAAGTAACTTAAGAGATGTTCCAGCTGCAATACGACTGAGTAGAGGAACCCTAAGGAATATTCATGAGAATCTATTTTGGGCTTTTATTTACAACATAATTGGTATCCCACTGGCAGCTGGTTTGCTTATCCCAATTTTTAAGTGGGAGCTAAATCCTATGTTTGGAGAAGCAGCTATGAGTTTATCTAGTTTTTGTGTTGTGACTAATGCACTACGATTAAATCTCCTTCGCATATATGATACTAGAAAGGATAAAAAGATTAGGAAAATAAAGAAAGTTGAGGTAGTAGATATGAAAAAGACTATGACAATTGAAGGTATGATGTGTGGACATTGTGAAGCTAGGGTGAAAAAATGCTTAGAGGCACTTCCTTTAGTGGAGGAGGCTGTGGTTAGTCATGAGGCAGGTACTGCTATTGTTTCCTTAAAGGATGAGGTTCAAGATGAGGTATTAAAAAAAGCGGTAGAGGATCAGGACTATAAGGTGCTTGCGATTCAATAACTGCTAATCTAAGCTTTTGAAGCTAGCAGCTAGCAGCTAGCTTCTTTTTACATTGGTTTGGTAACCTCTAAGTTCTAACTAACATAAATCTAACGATAATTATGAGAAAGTACCAGGAGAATGAATTGATGGATAAGAGAGAAAAAGAGCAGAAAGTTGTGGAACTGATGATTGGTGTCTACTGCAAGGGGAAACATGGATATAAAAAGGAGCTATGTCCTCAATGCCAGGAGCTTTTAGAGTATGCAAGGCTACGTACAGAAAAATGCCCATTCATGGAAACTAAATCATTTTGCAGTGCGTGTAAGGTGCATTGTTATTCTAAGGATAAGCGTGTTCAGATCAAAGATGTGATGAGATTTGCTGGACCAAGAATGCTTTATTCCCACCCAATTATGGCGGTCCAACATGCTTTTGTTACCCTCAAAGGCAAATTAGATAAATAAGAGTATTAACTTATGTAGTACACCGAGAGGAGACAAGTATTCATATAGTACCAAAAAGTCATTTATTCAATTTTTTGGATAAATGACTTTTGTTGTGCAAAAAAACTATAAAATCTTTTAATTTACATATTAAGGAAAAAGATGTATAATTATGCGTGCATCAGCAACTTGTTCCAACATATGTAAAGGGGAGTAAATATATGAGAAACGTGTTAGAATACATGGAGCAGACGGCAGAATGTATGCCTAATAAAACTGCTGTAATAGACGAATATAGAAGTTGCAGTTATAAAGAATTAATGGAGATAAGTAAACATATTGGAAGTGGACTTCTTTATAAGGTTAAGCGAGAATTGCCGATTCCAGTGTTATTAGATAAAGGAATAGATGCAATATCGGCTTTTTTCGGAATTGTGTATGCAGGAAACAGTTATGTTTTACTTAATCCAGAGCTACCAGCTTCCCGTTTAAAACAGGTTAGCGAAGTCATAGAGACCTCCTATGTCATTACGGATGAAGCACATAAGCAATTAGCTATGGAGATATGTTCTCCTAATCATATTCTTCTTATAGAAGAACTTAAAAAAGCAACGATAAGGAAATCTGAATTAGAAGTCATTAGAAATTCCATGATTGATACAGAACCTTTATACGCTAATTTTACCTCTGGTTCCACTGGTGTACCAAAGGGAGTGGTGATTAGTCATCGTTCTGTCATTGACTTCATTGATGTATTTACAGACCTCTTTAACATAGTAGAAGCGGATATCATTGGTAATCAAGCCCCTTTTGACTTTGATGTGTCTGTAAAAGATATCTATTCAGCTATGAAAATGGGTGGGACCTTAGTTGTGATTCCGAAAGGACTATTCTCACGTCCCGCACAGCTTCTTGACTTTATAAGTGACCATGAGATTACTACTATGATTTGGGCAGTATCAGCACTATGCCTTATAACAACCTTTCACGGATTAGATTATAAGGTGCCAACTACTGTTAATAAAGTGATTTTTAGTGGAGAAGTGATGCCTTTAAAGCATTTAAAAACATGGATGAAGCATTTACCAGATACACAGTTTGTTAATGTATATGGTCCAACAGAAATTACTTGTAACTGTACATATTATAAAATTAATCGTGAGGTAAATGATACAGATATTATACCAATAGGGAAGCCATTTCCCAATGAACAAGTTTTTCTACTAGACGAATGTAACAAACTCGTTACGACAACTGGTGATATTGGAGAAATATGTGTTCGTGGCACGGCGTTAGCATTAGGATATTATAACTCCATGACACAAACCAGAGAGAGCTTTATTCAAAACCCGTTACATAATAGATATCTTGAACTCATTTATAGAACAGGAGATTTGGGACGTTTTGATTCAGAGGGGAATCTGTATTTTCAAGGTCGTAAGGATTTTCAAATCAAACATATGGGGCATCGTATTGAGCTAGAGGAAATTGAAAAAGCCATGATGGGGATAACAGATATTCAAAGAGCTTGTTGCGTGTTTGAAGAATCAAAAAGTAAATTATATGGTTTTTACATAGGGAACATAGGCAAAAAAGAAGTACATAGTAAAATGAGAGATGCTTTGCCAATCTTTATGGTCCCTGGCGCTTTGGTTCAGATAGAACAGATGCCAATGACGAAAAATGGTAAAATTGATAGGAAACAGTTACTAGAGAGCGTGGTGAAAAAGAAGAATGGATGAGAGTCAAATCAAAAAGATAGTACAGTCCTATGATA
>JAEZQN010000304.1 GCA_023441145.1 Bacillota bacterium | reverse complement strand
ACAAAAGGTAGTAGACTTAGCGAAATTAGTTGCTAAATATACAGGCCCTATTAAACTTAACATTGTGAATTTTACAGATATCCAGCTTTATATCTACGAAAAATGTCCTCATGATGAATTGACTATTATTATGAGAAGATATATGATGCGTATTGCAGAGACTATTGCAAAAGAAAGTGGTTGTCTTGGTCTGATTACTGGAGAAAGCATTGGCCAGGTTGCTAGTCAAACGATGCAGAGTCTGGCTTCTACCAATGAAGTATGTGACCTTCCTGTGTACCGTCCATTAATTGCCTTTGATAAGAATGATATTATTGCAATTTCAGAGAAGATTAATACCTATGAAACCAGTATTCTTCCTTTTGAAGACTGTTGTACCATCTTTGTGGCAAAACATCCAGTGACTAAACCAAATCGCAAGGTGATTCAAAAGAGTGAATTACATTTGCAAGAAAAGATTGAAGAAATGGTTCAGATTGCATTAGATACTAGAGAAGTAGTAATGTGTGAGTAAGAGTAGATAAGTTGTTGCTTAAGGGATACTTCTATGTCTTTAGAAAGCTTTTTTATATCATAGGAATTTGCAAGCAATTTTCTATGATATAAAAAAAAGCCAGAGTAAATAAACATTTACTCCGGCTAACATAGACAAGTACTAAACGATGTAAGGTTTTAAAACTTCGATGATATGATCAGCATCGTCACTATGGATGTTTAAATCGATAGGTTTAGAAAGGTCTAAACTGAAAATACCCATAATAGATTTCGCATCAATCACATATCTTCCGCTTACAAGGTCGAAATCGGAATCAAACTTAGTTACTTCATTAACAAATGCTTTTACTTTATCGATTGAATTAAGTGAAATCTTTACATTTTTCATTGATGAAACCTCCTTACATATTATATATCTATATACTAATGGTATCGTTTTTAAAAGTCAATATGCAAAGTAAATAAAAAACCTTTTAAAAATAAGTGGAAAATCTGAGAAATAAGTAGTACATAATAGTATAAAAAGTGATAATCTAAGAAAAACATGGATAATTATAGCAAATATGCATAATTTTAAACTATTATGTTATGTAAATATACTATACAGTGAGGTAATAGAAAGGGACATTTATGGAAAACATGAATTTGCAGGAAAATAGACAGAGGAGAGTTGCATTTCTTACCTTAGGCTGTAAGGTGAATTCTTATGAGACAGACGGAATGAAACAACTGTTTATAAATGCGGGTTATGAGATAAAGGAATTTGAGGAACAGGCAGATGTTTATGTAGTAAATACCTGTACCGTTACAAATATAGCAGATAGAAAATCTAGACAAATGTTACACCGAGCAAAAAAGAAAAATCCAGATAGTATAGTAGTAGCAGTAGGTTGCTATGTGCAGGCAGCTAAGGATACGCTAGAGGAGGATAGTGCCATTGACTTGGTGGTTGGAAACAACAAAAAGAATCAGATAGTGGATATTTTAGATGAGTACTTTGGTGATATGAAGCTAAGAGATACTTTAGTAGATATTGGGAAGGAAACAGACTATGAGGAGATTAGTATAGGTGCTACAGGAGATAAGACTCGTGCCTATATTAAGGTTCAAGATGGATGTAATCAATTTTGCTCCTATTGTATCATTCCATATGCTAGAGGTCGTGTACGTAGCCGAAAGCTTGAGGAAGTAGTTCGAGAGGTAGAACTTTTAGTGAAGGAAGGATATAAGGAAGTCGTTTTGACAGGTATTCATTTATCTTCTTATGGAATTGATTTTGAAGAGGATATTACCCTTCTTGGGTTAATCCAGACCATATCAAAGACAGAAGGTTTAGAGAGAATACGCCTTGGATCCTTAGAGCCACGTATTATTACTGAAGAATTTGTAGATACTTTAAAGGATAATATTAAACTATGTCCTCATTTTCACTTGAGTATGCAAAGTGGATGTACAGAAACCTTAAAACGAATGAATCGTAAGTATTCTGCTGAGGAATTCTATGAGAAGTGTGAACTGATTCGAAGTAGGTTTAAAAATCCTGCAATAACTACAGATGTAATCGTAGGATTTCCAGGAGAGACGAAGGAAGAATTTGAGGAAACCAAAGCCTTTGTTAGTAAGGTTGCCTTTGCACAGATGCATGTATTTAAGTATTCCAAAAGAAAAGGAACTAGAGCTGCGGTTATGGAGAATCAGGTGCCAGAGGAAACGAAACAAAGCCGAAGTGTAGAATTAATTGAATTAGAACAAAAGATGAGGAAGAATTATCAACAACAGTTTATAGGCAAAAAAGAGAAGGTATTAATTGAAGAAGCCATAGTGATTGATAATATTACCTATCAGATTGGGCATAATGAAAGATACCAAAAGCTTGCTATCAAGACAGAAAAGGACCTGTCCAATGAGATTTTAGAGGTTTTAGTCCGTGAGCCTTTAACAGAGGAAATACTCCTTTGTGAAATAATCAATTGATATTTTAGCAAAGATGTATTAATATAATAGTAATATTTGAGTTTCTTAGTAGTTTATGGAAAGTATTACTGAAGGACGTGATGTTATGCAAGAAATTAATAATACACAGTATTTTAAAGTACAGAAAGAACCTGAACTTAAGGTGACAGACATCATTAGAACTGTCTATGAGGCATTAGTAGAAAAAGGATATAATCCGGTAAATCAGTTAGTAGGCTATGTAATGAGTGGAGATCCAACCTATATTACTAGTCATAAGGGTGCTAGAAGTCTAATTATGAAGGTTGAGAGAGATGAGATATTAGAGGTTCTATTTGGGGATTATATTACAAGAAATTTTTAGACAAAGGATATGTAAAAGGTAATTGAATGAGAATATTAGGATTGGATTATGGCTCTGTTACTGTAGGTGTTGCTATCAGTGACGAGCTTGGTCTTACTGCCCAAGGTATTGA
>JAEZQN010000297.1 GCA_023441145.1 Bacillota bacterium | reverse complement strand
CCTCTCTAATGTACATAGAATCTGGAGCAAGAACTTCATGTTCTAATAAAGAGTCATAGAATTTCTTCTGATACTTATGAGTAAAGGGGTACTCTTCCATGGCAGAAAACCCACTTATATCATTATACCCACTAAGAGCTATCACAACATTAGGGGCTAATTCTAATACGTCTCGATTCAGCTTTAAAAATTCCTGAGTAGAACTATAACCTGTCATCGCTCCACAAAAGACGACGATATCATAACCTTTTTCACTCAATATATTATATAACGCCTCAGACCAACATATTTCTGCTCCAGTTGTTGGATCAGAGGTTGAATTACCTAATGTAACAATACGAAAGTGGGCGGATGGATTACCAAACACCTGAAACCCTATATATTCATTATCAACACGATTAAAGGCTAATAAAGGGTCAATAGAATCAATTAACTTAGTATAGCCTCCAATTCCCATAATCTGAAAATCTTGTATAAAATTGAAACCCATACTAAGCAACTGCTGATAAGGTTCTCTGTGTCCTACTAATTTCACTATAAGAATAAAGTAATTTTCTTTGTTTATACTCTTCAAATATTGGATGTCTTGGATTTTAAGTGAATTGTAAGTCCCGACCTCACCAGTATCATCAATTATTGCTTCTATGGGATACCCCAAGTCTAGTGCAAGATTACAAATCCAACGAGAAAAGATATCATTCCCATAAATAATAACTTTCCTATCTTCAATATTTTCAAAGTATTTATGAATTGACCTTTCCCAACCACGACTTCCTACCATACTGTACCTCTACTTAAAAGTCATCCATTTCTAATATGGAATCGTATTCTATATCTCTTTTTGCTTCCTTACCTACAATAAACTTATAAAACTTAGGCTCTATTCCTGTGCCTGGACGCTTAAAATCGATATCATCTCTAGTAATAATCTTGCCCTTTTGAATCTTTCTAGCAGCCACGATACTACGTTTAAATGCGTTACGTCTCTCTTCATCTTCACAGACAATCTTACTGTAGCTACCTAACATTTTGTAGCCACATTTACAAGCATCAACAATAGCTTTAAGCTCCTCTGGATCTGCTGACACCTTATGATCCCAGCCTACCATATTTTTATCTAATGTAAAATGCTTTTCGATAATACATGCACCCTTAGCCAAAGACATAATTGGGGCTACAACTCCTATGGTATGATCAGAATATCCAATTGGGTACTCTGGGAAAAAGTCTCGATACATATCCATATTATTTAAGTTAACCTCTTCATCCTTTGGAGGATAAATAGATACACAGTGTAACAGAACAATTTCCTTACATCCGTTACTCTCTAGGCACTTAATAGCATCATTTACATCTGAGAAATCACAGAGACCAGTACTGATGATGACTGGCTTTCCTTTTGTTGCAATATACTCTAAGAATGGAATGTTATTTACATCCATAGAAGCAACCTTAATAAATGGAACATTTAACTCATCTACTAAAACGTCTACTTCATGTTTTGAAAAACCTGTTGAATTAAAATCTATACCAATCTTATCACAATACTCTTTTAATTCGTAATGGTCATTGTCATCGATGCTATACTCATCTACGATATTCTCCAAAGTATAGTCGGTACGATTGCGATAATCATCTCTTAAAAAATAGTTATCCTCGTAAACTTTTCTAGAAAAGATCGTATCCTTACTCCATGATTGGAACTTTACACAATCCGCTCCACATTCCTTTGCCATATCAATCATTTTTTTTGCTAATTCCATATCACCATTATGGTTAGAACCAATTTCAGCAATCACGTATGGTTTACCATAATTCTTTATCTCATTAAAATTAAACATACAATTCCTCCTTTTATTCTTCTACTTGTATATATCCCCACCAATAATTATTGTCTCTCTTCCTATACAGCTCAATTTCCTCATCATGATCTTGCAATAACTTATACTGTTCAATTAGCCTAGCAAACCTTAGGTCTAAATCTTTTAGAAATTCATAATGTTCTAGCTTTACTGAAATCTCTTTTCTGATTTGAGCCTCGCTAATACGCTGTTGTCCAATAATATTTTGTCCATGTATTCGATATTTGGTATTTGTTCCTGATACTTTCTTTCCTACATAACCATCTATCAAAAGTTTAGAATACAAATACCAATCAAAGATATTTGTTTTTCCCTTTTTTAATGACTCTAAGTACTCAAAGGACAATTTTCTTAAATCTATAGCAGTGTTACTCATACCAAGATAATTCTTTTGTAGTAACATTTCTATACTATTCGTTTCATCTGGTAAATGATTAAAATATGGAGTCTCATCAAAATACACTATGTCATTATAGTAAAATGCATAGTTTGAATCATATTGCTCTACTGTTAACTTAACACGATTACTATCATGTTCATCATCAAAGTCTCCAATAATCAACAAATCAATCCCTATTTGTTTTGCATAAATCAATAGATCAACTCTTAAATACGGAATATTATGTTCTGATTTCGGCGTATATATATTTACTGGAACCTTAATGGATTCTTTAAAAAATAACAGATTCTGGTACTCTAAATCGTCATTAATTACTACAAGTTGAAAGTCCTTATAGCTTTGTTCATTAAGCGACTGAATAAACTCATCACAATATTCCATAGCTGACTTATATACAACAGTACCAAAACCTACATTCATACATTAAATCCTTTCTTTTAACACTCCACTTAAGCTATTGTTCAATACCTAGTTCATTCAGCATTCTTTCCATCTCATTGAATTGTCCCATGTCTAACCAAGACTGTTCGGAGATAGGGAACACTCCCACTCGCTCATGGTTATCCATATAGCGTTGAGCCACATCTGTGATATGAATAAACTCATTTTTCTTTAACTCATCAATCACCCTAGGCTCTATTACATATACTCCAGTATTGGTAATGAAGGAGATCTCAGGTTTTTCTTTCATTTCTAATACAGTTCCTGTCTTATCCGTATTCATAACACCATAAGGGATCACCATGTCTTTTTTTGCCCCTACAATGGTGATTACATTATTATTCATTTTATGAGTGCGATAGATACACTCCAGATCATCATTTACAAGGATATCGCAATTAGATAATATAAAGGTTTTATTAATCATACCCTTTAATAATGCTAGGCCTCCCCCTGTTCCAAGAAACTCCTCTTCTTGAACAAAGTGAATATTATAATCCTTGTCGATCTCATCAAAATAGCTCTTGATCATATTGGCTTTATAGTTCACAATCATATAGACGTCTCTGCAGCCAAACTTAGCAAAATTACTAATTATTCTCTCAGTAATAGTACTGTCTCCGATTGGAAAAAGAGGCTTTGGTAATACCTTTGTATATGGAAATAGTCTCGTTCCTTTCCCTCCAGCCATAATTACTAAAGGAACACCACTTAAGGAAGTACTACTATTCTTCACCTTACCATCCTCAAACAGCATATCCATAAGTTGTCCTTTACTATCTACTACTGGGTAAATAACCAACCATCTTCTTTGACGTTCTTGTTCAGCTTCCTTAACAGTTGAGTATGTAATAGGATTACAATTCATTGCCTCTGTAATCGGCTTACACATATCTCCATCCTCTATAATATACTTTCGCATATCACCAAGGGTAAACAGACCTCTTAATATACCATTTTCATCTGTTATACATACTGCCTTAGAATTATGTGTATTAAGAACCTCAATAGCCTTTTTTACCGTATATTCCATTGGAATAATTAGTTCTCTATTCATAATAATCTCCACCTATTATTTATTCCATAGTATCAA
>JAEZQN010000295.1 GCA_023441145.1 Bacillota bacterium | reverse complement strand
TAGAATAAGCATAATATTTCGTCTTTTTAATTCGTATTAGAAAAATATTTTCTAAATATATACATTATAACTAGTAGAAATGCTTTTTTATTTATAAAAGGGATAAGAAACTGTTTATTTTCGCTATACTGGAGTTAATCTACCAGTTTTAATATCTATTACATAGCCACTAATCACCACAGTACTAGGCATTAGAGGATGCTTACGAAGACAATTTACTGTCTTTCTAACACTATCTTCTACTTTACCAAAGCCATTTAGCCATGCATCAAAATCTATTTCACAGGAATCTATTGATTTTTCAGATACACCTAGGCTAATCAGCTTTTTTCTGACATTTTTTGCATCAAGAGAAGCGGTACCACACTGGGTATGTCCAATGACCATAATATCTTCTACCCCTAGCTCTGTAACCCCAATAAGAAGGCTACGTATAGAACTATCGTAAGGGCTTGTAATCTGAGCGCCAGCGCATTTAATTATTTTTACATCCCCATTTTTTACTCCAAGGGCGGCAGGCAGAAGTTCTACAAGGCGGGTATCCATACAAGTTAAGATAGCAATCTTTTTACTTGGAAGCCTATCCGATAGATAGTGTTCATATTCCTTGCTTTCTACAAACTGTTTGTTAAACTCAAGTATTTTACTGATATTTGACATCTTATACATCCCTTCCTACTTCATTTACTGTCAATGAGTGCTAAAAAAGTGCCATCAGACTAATCATTGTAACTGACAATTTCTTAGTCGAGGACACTATTTTAAGTTCTATTTAATATACATTTTTCGGTTGTATAATCTTTGGATTATAGCCTGCTTTTTTTAAAGCACTTACAATATGATCCTTATGATCATGTCCAAAGGCTTCTAATGTGATAGAAAGTTCAACCGCACTAGCACGATTAATACTTACAAACTGGTTGTGATCTAGACGGATTACATTACCCTGCTCTTTTGCAATGATACTAGCCACATTTAATAGTTCACCTGGACGATCCGGAAGAAGAACAGACACCGTAAATACTCGACCACGTTGAATTAATCCATGTTGAACTACTGAGGACATAGTAATAACATCCATATTCCCACCACTTAGGACAGAAACCACTTTTTTATTACTACAGTTTAGATGTTTTAAAGCAGCAACAGAGAGTAAACCAGAATTTTCGACTATCATTTTATGATTTTCAACCATGTCAAGAAAACAAACAATCAATTCCTTATCATCCACTGTAATAATCTCATCAATGTTTTTTTGTATATAAGGGAATATGGTTGTACCAGGTGTTTTAACAGCTGTACCATCTGCTATAGTTTCTACACTTGGAAGAGAAACCACCTTACCAGTCTTTATAGATTCCTGCATGCAGTTTGCTCCAGCTGGCTCTACACCTATGATTTTCACATTAGGATTTAACTGCTTTGCTAAAGTGGAAACACCAGCAGCTAAACCACCACCACCAATTGGTACTAAGATAATGTCTACAGTAGGAAGTTCTTTAAATATCTCCATCGCAATGGTTCCCTGTCCTGTAGCCACTTCTTCATCATCAAATGGATGAATAAAGGTATAACCGTGCTCTTTAGCTAGTTCTAAAGCATGAGCACAGGCCTCGTCATATACATTGCCATAAAGAACTACCTCTGCCCCATAGCTTTTTGTGCGATTCACTTTAATAAGGGGCGTTGTGGTAGGCATAACGATAATCGCTTTTGCTTTATAAAGCTTTGCAGCATAAGCAACACCCTGGGCATGATTACCTGCTGATGCAGTGATTAGCCCTTTGGCGCGATCTTCCTCTGACAAAGTACTAATCTTGTAATAAGCACCTCGAACTTTATAAGCACCGGTATACTGCATGTTCTCAGGTTTAAAATAAACTTTGTTTTCCGTGGTTTCAGAAAAATACTCGCTGTAAATAAGTTTCGTTGTATTAATTACCTTTTTGACAACTTCCGTTGCTTCTTCAAACTTGTCTAATGTCATCATAAAAAATATCTCCTTCTGTTTTATTCTATCAACATAGAACTAGTAACTAGATAGATATGTGATATGATTCATCTTCTTTTAAACTATGTACCCAGAAGCGAATAAGCTTCTGGTAGATGAATCAGTCTTTCGTACCTGTTATATCAAACAAAGCATTTACGAATTCATCTGCATCAAATTTCTGTAAATCCTCAATTCCTTCACCAACCCCAATATACTTCACTGGGATACCCATCTCCGCCTGTATAGAGATGGCAATTCCACCTTTGGCAGTACCATCTAATTTAGTTAGGATGATACCATCAATATCGGCTACCTCGCTAAATTGTTTTGCTTGAACCATGGCATTTTGTCCAGTTGTAGCATCAAGGACGATTAAGGTTTCTCTATAAGCTTCTGGATATTCTCTATCAATAATACGATTAATCTTACGTAATTCCTCCATAAGATTTTTCTTGTTATGGAGTCTTCCAGCAGTATCGCACAAAAGCACATCGATGTTACGTGATTTTGCTGCACTGACAGCGTCAAACACTACCGCGGCAGGATCAGAGCCTTCTTGTTGAGCGATAATATCCACCTTAGCTCGATTGGTCCATTCGGTTAGCTGTTCAATAGCTGCCGCTCGAAAGGTATCCGCTGCAGCAACTAATACCTTTTTGTTCATGGCTTTAAATTGCGCAGCAAGCTTTCCAACAGACGTAGTTTTACCTACCCCATTAACACCTATTAACAAAATAACAGATTTTTTATTTTCAAATTCGTAAGCAGTCTCGCTTACCTTCATTTGTTCCTTAATACTTTGAATTAAAAGGTCTTTACATTCATTTGGATCTTTTATTTTTTGTTCTTTTACTTTTTCTTGCAATGATTCAATAATAGAATTGGTTGTGGATACTCCAAGGTCTGCCATAATTAGAATCTCTTCCAATTCCTCATAGAAATCGTCGTCAATACTGGAAAAACCACTGAAAATATGATCGATTCCAGATAAAATATTGGTTCTGGTTTTGGATAATCCAGCCACTAAACGACTAAAAAATCCTTTCTTCTCTGCCATAAAACACCTCATTTAGATTTATTCTATATAATATAACACTGTATACTCTATTTTTCTAGTTGATTTTCAATTAAGTTTACAGAAACCAACGTAGATACACCTTTTTCTTGCATGGTAATACCGTATAAACGGTCAGCCATAGCCATAGAGCCCCTTCTATGAGTGATAATAATAAATTGAGTTTTATCCGTCAACTTTTTCAAGTATCTTGCATAACGATCTACATTAGACTCATCTAAGGCAGCCTCAATTTCATCCAGAAGACAGAATGGAGATGGCTTTAAGTTCTGAATGGCAAATAATAGACTAATGGCAGTAAGAGCCTTCTCTCCACCTGATAATTGCATCATGTTTACTAGTTTCTTGCCAGGTGGTTGAGCATTAATTCGTATGCCGGCTTCTAACAAGTCTTCATCCTCTACTAATTCTAGAGTACCTTTACCTCCACCAAACATCTCTTTAAATACCTTATCAAATTGCTCTTTGATTAAGGAAAACTTTTCTTCAAACTGCTTCCTCATCTCGGTATCTAGTTCTTCGATAATACCAATCAGTACCTCTTCCGCTTTGACAATGTCATCATGTTGCGTCTTTAAATGTTCATAACGCTCCATTGTACTCTTATAGTCTTCAATAGCGTTTACATTGACATCCCCCAGATTCTTTATGTTCGCTTTTACCTCTGCGACTAACTTTTTGATCTGAGATAAGGAATAGGACTCCTCAGAACGTAAGGCAACAGCATCACTATATGTGATTTCATATTCTTCAAACATATAATTGACGATATTGGTAAGTTGATCATCAATTTTCTCAATATTACTAGAAAGACGGAAGCATTCTTTATCCAAGGCATTAATTCGAGCAGATAATTCCTCTCTCTTTTTGAAGAAATCCTTGTGTTGGAAGCTTATATCTTCTTTTTTTGCAGATAATAAAGTTATTTGCTCAGTATAAGTAGTTATTTGACTGGAGCTTTCCTCTATCTCTTGTTTTATTTGAAGAATATTTTCTTCTCTCTCTGTTATTGTTTTGGCACATTCCTCAATAGAAGCTAAAGTCGTCTTTCTTTCTTCAACAAGACGAGCAAGCTCCTCTTTTACACGGAACATATTTTCCATATGGAATTCTATGGTCTGCTCTTGATTGGAAAGAGAAATTTTGAGTTCAGATAACTTAGAGGTTACATCACTATAGTCTTTCCGCTTTTCTTCCACATTAGCCTGTAACTCTAGTATAATCTTATCATTTTCCTCAGAGCTTAATAGATTCTTTTCAAGCTCAGATTGCAAATTAGTAAGATTCTCATTTAATTCTTTTGCTTGCTTTTCGATTTCTGTATTCTCTAATTGAATATCTGCAAAATCATGCTCAACATTTTTTAAATCCACCTTGCTTTGGTTTAATGTCAATTTTTCAGTATTAAGAGATAAATTAGTTTCATGAATCTGATTCTCTGTTTGCAATAATTTTGCTTCTAGCTCCTCTTTCTTTGCTTCTTTTTCTGACAAGATACTCTGTAGGTCAGAAATCTTACCTTCCAAAGAAGTAATAGAGTCTCTGATTTCTTCCATTTCTCGTCTACGTCCTAAGAGGTTACTAGAGTTTTTATAAGCACCACCAGACATAGAACCACCAGGATTCATCATATCCCCTTCTATAGTAACAATTCTTAGGGAATATTGATACTTTTTCTGCAGCTCTATGGCATGATCAATATGATCAACTACTACAATACGACCTAATAGACTTTCTAACACCTTTTTATACATTTCATCAGTTTCTACAAGTGTAGAAGCCATACCAATCACACCTGGCTCCTTTAATACTTTCTCATTGGTAAACTGGTTCTTAATTTTTATGCTAGTTAAAGGAAGGAACGTAGCACGGCCATAATGATTTTTCTTTAATAGTTCAATGAGCTGTTTGGCTGTGGTTTCATTATCCGTTACAATATTTTGAATACTTCCACCTAAAGCTGTTTCTACAGCTATCTCATACTTTTTCTGTACCTTAATAATATCTGCTACAACACCATGAATTCCTGGAAACTGATTCTTTTGTTCCATGATTTTACGGATACTGTTACCATAACCTTCATATCGTTCTGTAATATTTGTGAGATACTCTAGGCGAGATTTTTCCTTATGATAACCTTGCTTCTTATCATCTAACGATTTATGAGTTTCTACTAATTCTTTTGAAACAACATGAACCTTTTCGTGTAGTTCATTTTGCTGTTGTTCCAACTGAATCAGTTGTTCACTTAGCTTTTCTATTTGAAGTTTATGTTGTTGTAATCTTTCGTTACAATCGTCCTGATCTTTCTTATTTTTCAATAATCGTTGCGTTAAAGCAATTTTCTTTAAATTATTCTGCTCGAGAATGGCTTCATAACGTTGCATCTTAGACTTTATATTGGAATTCTCGCTAAGAAGTTCAAAAATCTCACCTTTTAAGCCTTCAATTCTTTGATTTACCTCTGCAATGTCCCTATCAGTGGACTTTAGGCCAAGTTCTATCTCTTCTTCTTCCTTTTTCAGGTTTTTAATTTGCAGTGTGGCTTCTTTCTTTTTGTCTACAATATCATTAACCTGCTTCTCTTTCGATACAACTTCATCATTAATCGAGGTAAGTCTTGACTGTAAATGTTCATCGCTTTGTTTAGAAGCAATAATTTGCTCATTTAATACCTTAATTTGTCCATCCTTTTGCTCTTTTAGTATTTTAAGTTCACTCAAGCGGGTTTTTATTTCATCCGTTTGAGTATTTATTTCTTCAATAACTTCTTCTAGCTTCTCATACTCTACCTTAGCTAAATCATAACTATCCTTAGTAGAATCTAGGTCACTTAAGGCAATGGCATTTTTCTCTTCTAACTTCTTCTTTTCCTCAATGATACGATCGTGTTCTAATAAAAACATGTTGACATCGTATTTTTTTAACTCATCCCTATAGCTTAAGTACTGCTTAGCTACCTTAGACTGTCTCTCCAATGGTCCAATCTGCTTTTCAATTTCTGATAAAATATCAGTAACACGGCAAAGATTTTGTTTTTCTGCTTCCAGATTCTTTTGTGCAGCCAACTTTCTCTTCTTGAATTTAACAATACCAGCAGCCTCATCAAATAGCTCTCGACGTTCCTCTGGCTTGCCACTTAAGATCTTCTCAATCTGACCTTGTCCTATGATGGAGTATCCCTCTTTACCAATACCAGTATCTAGTAGTAACTCTTGTACATCACGTAGACGACAATTGTTCCCATTAATCTGATATTCACTTTCTCCAGATCGAAACACTCTACGAGCAATCTTCACCTCATCATAATCAATGTTTAGTTCATGAGTGGAATTGTCTAGTGTAATGGCAACGTAAGCAAAGCCTAAAGGTTTTCTTGTCTCCGTTCCAGAGAAAATAACATCTTCCATCTTATTGCCACGAAGCTGTTTTGCACTTTGTTCACCCAATACCCAGCGAACTGCATCAGCCACATTACTTTTTCCAGAACCATTAGGACCTACAATTCCTGTAATTCCGTCATGAAACTCCAAAACCATTTTATTACCAAATGACTTAAAGCCTTGCACCTCAATGCTTTTTAAATACATTTTACTCTCCCATTCTCTTTCAATTTTAAAATTGATTTATATGCAGCGTTTTGCTCAGCAGCTTTTTTCGTACGGCCTACCCCTATGGCCAACTGCTCATTTCCATACATGGCTGCTATGGTAAATTTCTTATTATGATCTGGTCCCTCTTCTGATACCAATTCATATACCAAAGGTTCTTTACTCTCACTTTGTATAATTTCTTGTAAGATAGTCTTGCTATCAAAAAAGAGTTTCTTATGTTCAATGTCGTCAAGAATATAAAGTTTAATAAACTCTTTTGCATTAGTAAAACCACCGTCGAGAAAAATTGCTCCGATAACGGCTTCCAGTGCATCAGAGAGAATAGAATCTCGATCCCTTCCCCCAGTCGAGGCCTCACCTTTACCTAATAGTAAATAGTCACCAAGGTTCATTTCTCTAGCACAAAGTGCCAGTGTAGGTTCACATACCATACTTGCTCGAAGTCTTGTTAATTCACCCTCTTGCATCTCTTTATGGGCATCAAAAACAAATTCACTAGAAACAAGCTCTAACACAGCATCTCCGAGAAACTCTAATCGTTCATTATTTTCTAATTTCTCGTATCTTCTTTCGTTGGAAAATGAGCTATGAGTTAAGGCCTGTTTTAAAAGCTTTCTACTTTTAAATTGGTAATTTATTGATTTCTCAAAGCTTTCTATTGACTTCTGGATATTCATAGATTTCCTCCATTCTAATCTGAAAAGGCTGCCCTCGCGCGGACAGCCAATCAACTTCTTAGTTCAAAGCATTTTTTATTTGTTCTACTGCATCAGCTACTGTTACGATATTTTCTGCATCTTCATTTGCAATTTCAATATCAAATTCTTCTTCAATGCCCATAATTATTTGAAAAATATCTAATGAATCAGCACCTAAGTCATCAACAAAGGTAGTATCCATTGTAATCTCATCTGCATCCACATTAAGCACTTCACTAATGATTTTTTTTAACTTTTCAAATTCCATTCTAATCACCTTTCCTTGAATCAATCTATGATTTCAATGCTATTCTTGATTTTTTCGTTTATATTCTGTTCCTTAAACGCTATACATTGAATAATGGAGTTTTTAATCTCCTGGCTTTTAGCGTTGCCATGGGTTTTCACAACAAGACCATTCAGTCCTAGCATAGGAGCACCACCATAGGCAGAAGCATCAAAGGATTTTAATGTTTTTTTCAGTGCTGGTTTCACTAATAAGGCACCTATCTTACTTCTTACTGAAGACATCATACCTCCCTTTACTTTGCTAAGCAAAGCGGAAGCCAACCCTTCATAAAGCTTAAGAATTACGTTGCCAGTAAAGGCCTCACAAACAATAATATCAGCCTCTCCATAAGGAATATCTCTTGCTTCAATACTACCAACAAAATTAATATTACTACTATTCTTAAGGATAGGATATGTTTCTTTCACTAACATATTCCCCTTTTCTTCTTCAGCTCCAATATTAACAATTGCCACTTTTGGATTTTTTATCCCTACAACATGTTCCATATAGATAGAACCCATCTTAGCAAATTGTACTAGATGTGAAGAACGAGCATCTACATTCGCCCCACAGTCTATCAAAAGAGATACACCCTTTGTAGTTGGGATAAGAGGAGCTAATGGTGGTCGTTCAATACCTTTCACACGACCTACTATAAGTTGTCCACCAATTAAGACTGCGCCTGTACTACCTGCTGATATAAACGCATCAGCTTTACCGCTCTTTACCAGATTTAACGCAACAACAATAGAGGAGTCTTTCTTACGTCGAATTGCCATAACAGGTGCTTCATCGTTGGTTATCACTTCCTCGGCATTTACAACTTCAATCTGATTTAAATTATAGGTGTACGATTTTAGCTTTTCTTTCAAGATGGCTTCTTTTCCTACAAGATAAACCTTGATGTCACTACGCTCATTCACTGCTTCCACAGATCCTTTAATAGTTTCATCTGGCGCAAAATCACCACCCATAGCATCTACTGCTATGTGCACTCTCGTTTGCATTATTTATTCCTCCTGTTATCATCTATTAATCAATATACTAAATATCTTTATAGAAATCAACAATAATTTTACAAAAAAGAGGCAGGACATCAAATGCCTGCCTTATATATATTATAATCTTAAATAGAAAAAAGATTTATAGGATTTATATCCCAATTCTGCTGCTTGTATAATCTGTTCTGTACTACCAACAAATAGATACCCACCTTTTTTCAATGACTTATGAAATCCAGCGTAAATATCTAATTTTGCTATTTCTGTAAAATAAATCATAACGTTTCTACAAACGATCAAATCACAATCAGTAGGATATGGATCCTTTAATAAATCATGTTTTCTAAACTCCACCTGATTTTTTATAAGAGGCGAAATTTGCAATGTTTTGTCGTTTACATAGGTAAAATACTTTGTTATAAATTCTTCAGGAAGGCATTTAATTGATTTTTCGTTATAAATTCCTATTTTGGCCTTTTCCATGACTTGTTCATCCAAATCTGTCGCTATAATTTTGATCTTATTTAAAGGCATAAGCCTACTCAAAAGCATAACAAGAGAATATGGTTCATCGCCAGTGGAACAAGCGGCACTCCATATCTTAAGAGGAGCACCTGTATGTATCTTCTCAGGTAAAATGTCTCTTTCTAAAATCTCCCACTGTTCCGGATTACGATAAAACTCAGAAACATTTATCGTAAGATAATTCACAAACTCATTCAATAGGTTTTTATCTGCCTTAATTGCATTGATATAAGCTTCATAAGACTCATACTTATTTTTTGTAATTAGGGCATCAATACGACGTTTCATCTGACGTTCTTTATAAGAGTTTAAATCCAATTTAATCAATTGAAACACGGATGTTTTAAAATCCTCATAGCTTCCTAACATAAAACACCTTCAATTCCCTTATATTTTGAGATAAGCAGGTTAATATAACCTGCTTATCAAAGTAATTACTATACATCTATTAGTAATACTATTTATTCTGTTTCAGTTTCAGTCGTTTCAGAGGAAGTTTCTTCCTTATTTTCTTCATCAGCACCTAACATAGCCTTAATACTTAAAGAAATCTTCTTATCATCAAGATTAAAATCTACAACCTTAGCGGTAACTTCTTGTCCAATCTTTAAAGCATCTGCTGGTTTTTCAACATGCTCTTTAGAAATCTGAGATACATGAAGAAGTGCATCTACACCTGGCTCTAATTCGATGAATGCACCAAAATCAGTCATACGAGCAACTTTGCCTGTAACAACATTACCAACAGCATATTTCTCAGCTGCAGTAGTCCAAGGATTCTTGTCTTCAAATTTTAAGCTAAGGGCAATCTTATTGGTTTGAATATCTTTAATTAATACCTCAATGGTGTCACCAACTTTAAATATCTTCTTTGGATTTTCTACATGGCCCCAAGACATCTCAGAGATGTGTAATAAACCATCCAAACCACCAAGATCGATAAATGCTCCAAAATCAGTAACGTTTTTAACGGTACCTTCTACCTTCATACCAACAGCAATTTTATTTAATAGTTCTTCTTGTTTTTTCTGCTTCTCAGCAACAATTAATTGCTTACGGTTACCAATAATTCTTCTACGCTTAGGAACAAACTCACTAATTACAAATTCAATTTCTTGATCAGCATATTTGCTTAAATCCTTTTCATAAACATCAGATACTAAACTTGCAGGGATAAATACTCTTGCACCATCCACTACAACATTTAAGCCACCATCAACAACACTAGTAACTTTAGCTTTTAATACTTCTTTATTTTCAAAAGCCTCTTCTAAACGTTTGCTTCCTTTTTCTTCTGCTAAACGTTTGTAAGAAAGAAGCACCTGTCCTTCTCCATCGTTTGCGGTAATAACCTTAACCTGTAATTCATCACCAACCTTAACCATAGTAGTAAGATCGGCATTTGGAATATCTGTAAACTCGCTTCTAGTAATAATACCATCCGCTTTGTAACCTATATTTAAGACGATTTCGTCTTCTTTAACGCTGATTACAGTGCCATTAACTACCTTTCCGTTGTGTATTGTTACTAATGATTCTTCTTCTAATAATTGTTCAAAACTCATCTCAGACATATTAGTATGAACCTCCTCAATTATATTATTTGGGGTGGAAGCCCCTGCGGTAATACCTACGCTACGAAAAGTTTTAAATAGCTCTAAATCTAGGTCATCGAGTGTCTGTATATAGAATGTATTATGACATTTCATTTTACTAATTTCATAGAGCTTCTGCGTATTTGAACTATGTTTTCCACCAATTACAATCATAGCATCCGATTCTTTGGCCAACTCATTGGCCTCATACTGACGTTCCTCGGTAGCGTTACAAATTGTATTTAAATCAAGTATATCATAACCCTTTTTTGATATAATTTCAACTAATTCTTGAAATTTCGCGTGATTAAATGTAGTTTGCGCTACAATACATAGTTTTGCATCAGGTTTTGTTGTAAAATTAAATGCTTCCTCTTCTGACTCTATAACAGTAGCGTTTCCGTTACACCAGCCTTTGATACCCTCCACTTCGGGATGTTTGTTATTCCCTATTATTATTATTTCTCGGCCTAAACTAGACTGTTCTTTAACAATATTGTGAATTTTTTTAACAAAAGGACAGGTAGCATCTAAAATGGTTACGCCTGACTTTTCAATCTCCTCATACTCTTTCTTAGATATACCATGGGATCTTATGATTAGTGTACCCTTGGTATCCGCTTTTAATTCGGAAAGAGAATGTAGCACCGTTACCCCTTTACTTTCCAAATCTTTTACTACCTCTTCATTGTGTATGATTTCTCCATAAGTATATACCTGTTCATTCTTATTAATACTATCATAAACGACATCTACTGCACGTTTTACTCCAAAACAAAAACCTGCACTTTTCGCTAACTTAACTTTCATAAAATCCTCACTTATTTTCTAATTTCATATAATTCTATCATTTTATTTACTACTTCATCGATAGTAAGGTGAGAGGAATCAATTAAAACGGCATCCTCCGCTTGTCTTAGTGGGGCAAATTCACGATTCATATCTTGCTTATCTCTGGCTATAATATCTTCTTCAATTTGCTCCAAATTACAGTCAGCGCCCTTTTGAAGTAACTCCTGATATCTTCGATTGGCACGCTCTCTAGAGGATGCGGTAAGGTAAATCTTCAAATCTGCATTAGGAAGTATATAGGTACCCACATCTCTTCCATCCATAATAACATTTTCCTTTAAAGCAAGCTTACGTTGAAGCTCTACTAGCTTAAGTCTAATATCCTTTACTACCGCAACTTTAGAAGCCATTAATCCAGCATTTTCCGTACGAATCTGACTAGTAACATCTATTCCATTTAAGCTTACAATTTGTCCATTACTATCATAAGAAATAGTAATATCCGCATTCTCACAAGCAAATTTAACATCTTTTTCAGATTCAATATTTAAATTGTTTTGATAAAAATATAGACCCATTGCACGGTACATTGCTCCTGTATCTACATAGATAAATCCTAATTTCTTAGCAAGCAATTTTGCAATAGTACTTTTACCTGCACCAGCAGGTCCATCAATAGCAATACAAAAATTCATGTTCGTCCCTCTTGTCCTTTTTATTATTTTATAGCCATTCCTGCCATATAAGCAGTTGACCAAGCAATTTGCAAATTATAACCACCTGTTAAAGCATCTAAATCCAGTACTTCTCCAACAAAATATAAATTCTTAATCTTCTTGGATTCCATAGTAGACGGATCAATCTCACTAACCTTAATGCCTCCCTTAGTAATTACAGCTTCATTATAACCTCGAAGGGAAACTACAGTCAAACGAAAGTCCTTTAATAGCTTTGCTAATGTTATTCTTTCTTCTCTTGTAATTAAGTTTACTCGTTTATCCTCGGGTATGCCTGAACGTTTAATTATAATAGGAATCAGCTTTTTCGGAAGTAGTTCATCTAAACTATTCGCAAATATCTTATTGATGTTTTTTTCAAAATCTCGAAGGATGCGTTGATCCAACTGTTCCAAAGACAAGGCTGGCTTTAAATCAATGGAAACACTAAAGTCTGCCTTCTTTTTATAAGCAGCCAAAGAGCTACTGGCACTTAATACTAAAGGTCCACTAATTCCAAAGTGTGTAAACAGCATTTCACCCATATCCTCATAAAGTGTCTTTTTATCAGCCATGAGTCTTAATTTGACATTTTTAAGAGAAAGACCCTGTAACTCTTTGATAAAGTCCTCCTTAATGTTAAATGGTACTAGGGATGGGGAACACTCAGTAACTACATGTCCCACATTTTTTGCAAATTCATAGCCGTCTCCAGTAGAACCTGTGATTGGATATGACAAACCTCCCGTAGCTACGATTACACTATCTGCGTATACTGGTTTATTATTTAGCTTGATGCCCTTTACCACATCATCCTTTGTTAGCAGCCCATCAACCTTGCTTGAGTAATGAATGTCTACACCTAAACGCCTCATTTCAGAAACTAAAGCTTGAATTACATCCGACGATTTATCTGATACTGGGAAAACACGATTTCCTCTTTCAATTTTACATCTTAGACCTAATTCTTCTAAAAAATCTATCAAATTTTGATTAGTAAAAGTATAAAAGCTACTATAAAGAAACTTACGATTGGAAACTACATTCTCAAACAAGATATCCATATCACTTGCATTGGTAACATTGCAGCGCCCTTTTCCTGTTATATATAGCTTTTTCCCACACTTTTCATTTTTTTCATATAAACTTACACTATGGCCAGCTCTTGCAGCGATTATTGATGCCAACATACCTGCAGGGCCACCACCAATTACAATTACACGACTCATTTCGTCTGGCCTCTCAACTTTTCTTTACTAATATTTTTTCATATAGTATATAATATTATTAATTTAATGAAAAGAGCTGCTCACTTAAATATAGTGTTGCAGCTCTCAAATTTTATCCTTTATAATTCTCTAATATAGACTTACGTACTACATTTAAGGCTGCTATTACTGCGGATTCCCTAATCTTATTACGATTTCCCTGAAAATGAAATTCTTTGACTACAACTTCTCCTTTGCAGTAGCAACCAATAAAGACTGTGCCAACAGGAATCGCTTTTGTTCCTCCCAAAGGACCTGCTAACCCTGTAATGGAAACCGTCACCTTTGAGCCTGTAACAAGGGCAGCTCCCCTAGCCATTTCTTCCGCAACATTACTACTTACTGCAGTATACTGCTTTAGTGTATCTTTGTTAACTTTAACATACTGTTGCTTCGCTTCCTCAGAATACGTAATAAATCCCTCGTGAAGTACGTCTGATGCACCAGAAACATTAATTAATCTTGAAGATAACATACCTCCTGTACAGGATTCTACCGTCGTTATCGTAAGTTTATGTTTAGTTAAAAGCTCGACAACAATATCTTCTATATTTTTATCCTCTTCACAGGTGTAAACATAAGTTCCAAATCTCTGAAGTAGTTCTGCTAGAAGTGGCTTACTTAACTCTTTTGCTGATGCAATATCTTTTGCGGCCGCAGTTACTCGAAAATGCACCTCTCCTAATTTAGCATAAGGGGCTATGGTCGGGTTACTCTGACCATCGATTAAATCTAGAATCATAGTCTCTGCTTTACTTTCCCCAATACCAACTAATTTAACTGTTGTAGAATAAATTACCTGATTTTGCAGAGAATTAAGGTAAGGCACAATAAATTTCTCTGTTAAAGGCTTTAACTCTATTGGAGGCCCTGGAAGTAGAATGATATGCTTTCCGTCTTTTTCGATAATTAATCCAGGAGCTGTACCATTTGGGTTTGGTAATACTTTAGCACCTTCAGGAACTAAAGCCTGTTTCCTGTTATTTTCGGTAACTAAGGTCCTGCCGATACGGTCAAAATAATCTTTTATCGCCTTTTTAACTGTTTCGTCCTCTATTAAAGGAAGGTCTAATGCTTTCGCCACACATTCCTTTGTTAAATCATCTTTAGTAGGGCCTAAACCACCACTAAATAATATAATATCACTTCTTTTTAATCCAGTTTTAATTGCATCCAAAAGACGTCCTTCATTATCACCTACACAACTTTGATAATAGACACTCACACCCGTTTTAGCACAAATCTGAGCCAAATAGGTTGCGTTGGTATTGACGATATTACCTAATAAAAGCTCTGTACCTACACATATTATTTCTGCAACCAAGGCTATTTGCCTCCTTCATTAAACACCTTCCAGTTTTTAATTAAATAATCCACTAAAGAAATAACAGTTAATATAAGAGATAGATAAATAAATGCAACCTCTAATACATTAAACAAATCATTATTAAAATTAGCAATTAGTAAAATGGACATAATCATCTGAGCAATGGTCTTAAATTTACCCCATATACTAGCAGCAATTACTACACCACTATCAGATGCTATCAAACGAAAACCACTAATAATAAACTCACGACTAATGATTATAATTACAATCCAAGCACTTAGTAACTTTAATTCAACAAAGCAGATCAAAGCGGAACAGACTAAGAGCTTGTCTGCTAATGGATCCATAAATTTACCAAAATTCGAAATCAAATTGTTCTTTCGTGCAAGATAACCATCTAGGGCATCGGTTATACAAGCCAAACAAAATAACACAAGGGCTATATAATTATTATATTCTATATCTTGAAATAATAAGAAAAAAACAAAAAATGGTATCATACATACCCGTAAGATTGTTAGTTTGTTAGGTAAATTCATTTTCATTCAATCACCTCTCCAATTAAATCGTATTCTTTTGCCTCTGTTATCCTAACTGTAACAAAATCGCCTGACATTAAAGGATAATCGGCAGAAACGAAGCAATAGCCATCTACATTCGGAGCATCACGATAAGTTCTTCCAATGTAAACACCATCCTCCGGTAGTTCACCCTCTATTAATACTTTAATCGTTTTTCCAATCATATTCAAGCAGTTATCGTAAGATATTTCTTGTTGAAGCTCCATAATTTCATTACGACGCTCTTCTTTTATAGATTCTTCTACTTGATCAGTCATTTTTGCTGCCGGAGTATTCTCTTCCATAGAGTACGTAAATACACCTAAACGATCAAAGCTCATTTCATCTATAAACTCTAATAGCTCTTCTTGATCTTCTTGTGTCTCCCCTGGAAAACCAGTAATAATAGTAGTTCTAAGACTAATGTCCGGAATTTCTCTCTTTAATTTTCCTACAATATCTCTTAATTCTTGATTTGTAGTTCTTCTTGCCATTCGCTTAAGAATGTTATCACTACAATGCTGAATCGGCATATCAAGGTAGTTACAAATCTTCTCTTCTTCCTTAATCACCTGAATCAGTTCATCCGTAATCTCTTCTGGATAACAATAAAGTAAGCGGATCCACTCTAGACCTTCTATCTTAACTAATTTTTTAAGCAGTTCTGGTAACTTCTTTTCCCCATAAAGGTCAACACCATATAAAGTAGTTTCCTGCGCAACTATAATTAGTTCTTTCACTCCATTATTAGCTAGATATGTTGCTTCTTCCACAAGTTTTTCCATTGGTCTACTACGATATTTACCTCTTAAACTAGGAATAATGCAATAGGTACAATGTTTGTCACAGCCCTCGGCAATTTTTAAATAGCTATAAAAGCCACCTGTAGTCATTACACGGTTCGCTGTGTCTTGTGGTAAATAATCTAAACTTTGTAATTCTGCTGTAAAATGTCCTTCTAATGCTTGATCTATTACCTTAGTTATATTTTCATAGCTAGAAGTACCGATAATACCATCTACCTCCGGAATTTCTTCCGCTATTTCTTTATGATATCTCTGTCCTAAGCAACCAGTTACAATTAGTGCTTTTAAGCTACCTTTTTTCTTATATTCAGCCATTTCAAGTATGGTATTAATACTTTCTTCTTTGGCATCATTTATAAAACAACAAGTATTAACGATTATAATATCTGCCTCAGATTCATCATTTGTAATGGTGAATCCACGCTCTCTAATTATACCTAGCATTACTTCGCTATCAACCAAATTTTTGTCACAACCTAAAGATACAAAAAGTATATTCATTTTAAATCTCCTATAATCTGTCTAACCTTAAAATCACTTTTTACAAATCACTCATAAAAAATTTCATTCAATTCCTTATTATACACGTTTAAGAAAGGAAAGTATATGGCAATTTTTATTTTAAATCCAACAAAACATTCTTAATGACTTTTTAATCTGCTATAAACTTGACTTTTACCCTTGTAATGCTATGATAGATTATATCTTTAACCCAAGGAGGAAATATGAGAATATCAAGAAAAAAATCATTACCTGTTGCTATCGCTGTGATTATACTTTGCCTAATTCTTGCATTATATTACTACATCACACTTCCGGCAATTAATATTCATTGTACTGGCTTTTGGTATACCTTCATATTTATAGGTATAGCAATCACAGTACTTATTGGTGTAATACGATATAAACGAAAAAGAATGTATGAATACTCTTCTAGCCAACAAGGAAGAGCAATAAAAGAAATCTTTCACTGGTTACCAGTTAAAATATCCTTTCTTGCTACTGCTGGTATACTACTAGTTTTTATCGTTGGATCTGTCTTGTCCTCTACTCTAATTAATGCAGATAAATACGAAAAACTAATAGACATCAAGGATTCCGATTTCACAAAGGATATCAATGAGATTTCCTACAAAGAAATTCCTATACTTGATAAGGATTCCGCAATTTTATTAGGCTCCAGGAAAATGGGGAATATGGCTGATTTAGTTTCTCAATTTGAAGTTAGTGATGCCTATACACAGATTAATTATCAAGGTTCTCCTGTTAGAGTTACACCATTACAATATGGTAATTTTATTAAGTGGTTTAATAATCATTCTGAGGGTATTCCAGCCTATATGTTAATTGATATGGCAACACAAAATGTAGAGTGTGTAAGGTTGGATCAAGAAATCAAATACTCCAAATCAGAATACTTTGGAAATAATATCTATCGCTATATTAGATTCAAATATCCTACCTATATTTTTGATGATATATCTTTTGAGATTGATGAAGAAGGTACCCCTTATTGGATCTGCCCAGTTAAGGACTACACCATTGGCTTATTTGGAGGAGAAACAATTAGTAACGTAGTTATCGTCAATGCTTGTACAGGAGAACACACGGATTACCCGGTAGAAGAAGTTCCAACTTGGGTGGATCATGTATACTCTGCTGAACTTTTGATTGATTATTATGATTACTATGGCACCTTAAAGCATGGATACTGGAATTCTGTAATTAGTCAAAAGGATTGTTTACAAACCACAGATGGATATAATTATATAGCAAACAAAGATGACGTTTGGGTATATACAGGAGTAACAAGCGTTGGGCAAGATGAATCTAACGTCGGTTTTGTTTTAATGAACCAACGTACCGCCGAAACTCTTTATTATTCCATATCAGGAGCTGAAGAATATTCTGCTATGGCTTCTGCTGAGGGTAAAGTGCAGCATCTGAATTATAAGGCTACCTTCCCACTCCTATTAAACATCTCAGGGGAGCCAACCTATTTTATTGCTTTAAAGGATAGTGCAGGCC
>JAEZQN010000251.1 GCA_023441145.1 Bacillota bacterium | reverse complement strand
CTTAGAAAAACCATATTATTGATACATAGAACAATTAAAATTACGCCAGTATGATAAATGCGCGTTTGATTGACGATTTTGAATTATTCATATCTAATTCTCGCCAAGAAAGGGCTATTTATTTCATAAGACACAAAACTAATTACACTACCACCACCTTACGAATTTTCATATGTACTTTAAAATAATACTCTAATACTATGCCCCCTTTACCCACTGTATCGTTTCATTAATTCCTTCTTCAAAACTAATACTAGGGGTAAATCCTGTATCTTCAGTCAAATTAGTTATATCTGCACACAAATACATTACTTGGTTAGATCCATATTCTACTTCACCTATGTTAACTTTTAAACTTTTATCTATAGCTTCATTTATTATGTTTACATATTCATATAATGGTCTTACTTGACCACTACCAATACAATAAACACTCTGATCTTTCCCTTTTTCTCCAATAAGTATAAACGCCCTAGCTGCATCCTCACAATATAAATAATCCCATTGTTGCTCGCATTTAGTTAATTGCGGTTCTTCTTTTTTTAACAACTTGTCTATGCAGTACATAATCATAGTTTGGTCATTATCATAAATCCCATAAATACTGAATATTCTAGTCCACACAAACTTCATTTTTAATTCTTTACTTAAAATAGCACCCAGCTTTCCTGCCGTATATTTAGCAATACCATATGGGATTTCTGGACTGGCTATTGTATCCGGAGAAATTATATGACTTACACGTCCATATTCTGCTTGTGATCCTGCTCCCACAAACATCTCACACCCTATTTCTTTAGCCACCTTTATAGCATTTAAAGTATATGTAATATTTAGATCCTGTAAAAATACATTTCCTCTATTTTGTTTACTTGTAGCATCCCATGCAAAATGATAAAAAGTATCATATTTCTTATTAATAAGTTCCTTAATTTGTTCTATTTCATCCAAATGACATTCTATTACTTTGATTAAATTTGATTTTGGTATTCTATATTCATTGCTAGAGTTAGGTCTAATCACTGCTAAAACTTCTATTTCATGTTTTATGCATTCTTTTATCAAGGCTATTCCTAGCATACTGGTAGCCCCTGTAACAATAATCTTTTTCATCTACCTTTTCCTCTTCTTAATACAAACATTTCATATCTCTTCATTCAGTGCTATTTATTATCTGCAATCATATTAATTTTAAATTCTTCTTCATCTAAAAATGGAAACATGTCTTCATATTCTCTAGAAACAAGAGTACCATCTGCTAATTTCTCTGACGAAACTCTAGGAATAAGTAATTGCCACTCTGGTGTCATGACATCACAAATAACAGGTCCATCATATTCTAATACTTCTTTTATCTTCTCTTCCATTCCTTCTACACTATCTATCCTTATCCCCTTAATTCCATAAGCCTTTGCAATCTCTAAAGAATCTGGGCACCATACCCCGGATGTTGGACCTTCTCCTACAAGCCTATTTTCCATAAAATTTCTTTGGGTATGTCTAATCAGTAAATAGCCATTATTATTAAATATAAATACCTTTATTGGAAGATTATTGTGTTTTATTACTGCAAACTCTTGTATGTTCATCTGTAGACTACCATCACCTGTTATAACAATTGTCTCTTGCTTATCGTTAGCCATGCATGCTCCAATGCCAGCTACCCAATACCCCATAGATGATAATCCACCTGTTGTTAAATACTTTTGACCTTTCTTAACCTTCCAAGCTTGACATGCAACATGAAAACAAGAGCCGGTATCTACTAGTATTGCTGAGCTAGTCTTAGCTTGCTTAGATAATTGATCTATAAAATAATATGAATTTACTGGCTTATCTTCTTTATATTCAGGTAAAACCACTGGATATTTTGTTTTCCAAACATTACATTGAGCAATCCATTCCGTATACTTCGGTAATTCTTGTACCTTTAACTGACTTAATAATTCTTCAAAGAATAACTTGCTATCAGCATTAATTTTATAATTAATTCCCACCCCAGGTTTATCTAATTCTTTTTGATCAATATCTACTACAAACTTAATAGCATTCTTTCCAAATTTTTTTGCATCATGCCCCACTAATGCAGATGCAAGTCTACATCCTATGGAAATAATTAAATCTGCATTTTGTATAGCAAAATTTGCTGCCCTTTCCCCATAGTTTCCTGGACGTCCAACATATAGTTCATTATCACTTTCAATTAAATCTATACCTAATCTAGAAGTTATTACAGGAATGCGAACTGTATTGGCAAATGTATTGAATTCACTTGCTGCATTTCCTAATTTTACTCCTTGCCCTACTAATAAAATCGGTCTTTTAGCTTGTTGTAACAAACTATATACTTTATTAGCAGGTTGTTCTAATGAACTATTTGTATGTGCACTTTTCTCATATTTAAAAAGCTTATTCATATTTACTTGCATCTTTTGTATATCCAAAGGTACATCTATCCATACTGGCCCTGGTCTTCCTGTAGTAGCTAACTCATATGCCTTTTGCATATAGTAATCTATTTTTTGTGGGTCATCTACCGTAATAAAATATTTTGTCACAGTTTCTACTAAGGGCTTAATATTTATTCCTTGTATTCCATGTTGACGTATTCCTGTTTTTTCTTGATACTGTACAAATGATAATGCAGCTTGCCCAGAAATAACAATCATAGGTGAGGAATCTGTATACCCTCCTACAACCCCATTCATGGCATTTACACTCCCTGGGCCGGCAGTTACTAAAGCAACTGCCGGCTTATTATTAATCCTTCCATAGGCATCTGCTGCCATTGTTGTAGTTTGTTCATGATGAGTGCAAATAATATTAAAC
>JAEZQN010000191.1 GCA_023441145.1 Bacillota bacterium | reverse complement strand
TCACCTTTTGCTGTGCATTGGCCATCGCAACGCCCATTCCGGCATATTGTATCATAGTGATGTCATTGTAACCATCTCCACAGCTAATCATCTGTTCCTTAGAGAGGTGTAGAAACTCTAATAGCTTACTAAGAGATTCAGCCTTATCAACATGCATAGGTACAATCTCAAGAAAATAAGGCTCGGAACGAAAGATATTCAATCTTCCTTCAAAACGTTCCTTCATCTTTAACTCAACTTCAGCAAGATGATTTGGGTCACTAGTCATCAGACATTTGTTTACGTCAAAGGTAACATAGTCTAAGAAATTTGGAATTACTTCATAAGATAACCTATTAAGTTTAGCCTCTTTTATAATGTATTCATCCACTTTATCGGCAACTAAAACCTTTTCTTCATCAAAAGTAATTAAGCCAGTGTTATATTCTAAAGCAGCCTCATATATCTCTGGAAGAAGACTACTTGATATCACTCTTTGATAAATAATTTCGTTGGTGGAACAGTCGGTGATTCGAGCTCCGTTAAAGCTTAATATATAGCCACCATAGCTACTCATATTAAGTTCCTCTGCCACAGGACGTATCCCTGGCGTAGGGCGGCCTGAGGCTAATACCACCTTGTGTCCTCGTTCTTGAATGTTATGAATAGCTTCTAAGGTTTCTTTTGTAATTGTTTTCTCTGAGGTAGTTAGTGTGCCATCAATATCTAATACTAGTATTTCGTAAGCCATTGTTGAACTCCTTTGTTAAAATCTTTACTTATCTTATCTGTTTCATTAAGTTTTGTCTAGTATTTGGTGAAAAAAAGGCCCGGTGGCAGCACTTTTTGCATAGTTTGTAGTATTTTATGCAACTTCTCTTCAGTTGACACTATATCTAGGTTTTACTATAATAATAGTAAAGTGTAAATTTAATACTTTAATTAGGTATATAGAGGATATAATACAAAATAATAATTTACGAGGTGGACGATGAAAAACTTTAGTAATTATAACGATTATAGTAGAAAAGAAGATTTAAAATTTGAGTCTAAGGCAGTGCATGGAGCTTTAGGCCATGATCCAATGACAGGAGCAGTAAGCTTCCCTATCTTTCAAACTTCTACATTTCGTCATAAAGGATTAGGAGAATCTACAGGTTATGATTACTCCCGTTTACAAAATCCTACCAGACAAGAGTTGGAAAGAACCATGGCTATTCTTGAGGAAGGTCTAGAAGGCTTTGCATTATCTAGTGGACAGGCTGCCAACATGGCTTTATTTACTATCTTAAATCCTGGTGATCATGTACTGTTATCTGACGATATCTATGGTGGTACTTATCGTATAGGCGAAGATATCTTTACTAAATATGGTTGCACCTTTACTTATGTGGATATGAGCAATTTAGAAGAAGTAAAGGCACATCTTACTGAGAAGACAAGAATGTTATTTATTGAAACACCAACCAATCCCATGATGAAGGTGGCAGATATTAGTGAGTTAAGTAAGATAGCAAAGTCAGTAGGAGCAATTACTGTGGTTGACAATACTTTCCTCACTCCATACTTCCAAAAACCACTTACACTAGGTGCTGATGCAGTAGTACACAGTGGTACTAAGTTTATTGGTGGCCACAACGATACCATTGCTGGAATTGTAGTAGTAAATACACAGGAACTTGCAGATCATATGAGACTACAGCTTAAAACTCACGGTAATGGACTTGCACCAATGGACTCTTGGTTATTACTTCGTGGGATCAAGACCCTTCCACTTCGTATGGATCGTCACAATGAAAATGCAATCAAGGTGGCTGATTGGTTAAGAACACAGCCAAAGGTAACAAAAGTATTCTTCGTAGGCTTTGAAGACCATAAAGATTATGCCATTACTAAGAAACAGACTACTGGCTTTGGTGGAATGATTTCCTTTAATGTAGATAGTTTTGAGACGGTAGAGAAGGTACTGCGTGAAGTAGACATGATAATGTTTGCTGAGAGCTTAGGTGGTCCTGAGACGTTAATTACGTACCCTAGAACACAGACTCACGAGTCACTGAAGGAGGAAACCAGACAAAAGCTTGGTATTACAGAAACCTTCTTAAGATTATCAGTAGGGCTTGAAAATGTGGATGATATTATTAATGATTTAGACCGTGCCCTTAATGGAGGCAACTAAGATGAAAATTAAGTTTACTAAGATGCAAGCCTTCGGTAATGATTATGTATACATTGATGCAATTCATCAGGATTTACCGGATGTAAATAAACTCGCTAGATATGTCAGTGATCGTCATTTTGCCATCGGTTCCGATGGGATGGTGTTAATCTGTCCTTCTACCATTGCAGATTTTAGAATGCGAATGTTTAATCCAGATGGTACAGAAGGGGAAATGTGTGGCAATGCTCTTCGAAGCGTAGGAAAATATGTCTACGATCATCAACTGACGGATAAAACTTATCTAACTATAGAGACCTTGGGTGGGATTCAGAAGCTTTGGCTTACAGTGGAAGATGGTAAGGCTGTAAATATCCGTGCTGATATTGGGGAACCAAGGCTAGATACTAAAGTGATTCCAGTGAATACGCCACTTACCCAGTTTGTTAACCAACCGGTAAAGATTCTAGATGAAACCTTTCACATCACGGCAATGTCTTGGGGGAATCCTCATATAGTTACCTTTGTTGAGGACGTTAGTGATTTTGATGTAGAAGGATATGGAAAAGCATTAGAATATTATAGAGAGCTATTGCCTAACAAGACCAATGTTACCTTTGGGCAATTTGTAAGAAGAGATTATCTAAAGATGAGAGAATGGGAAAGAGGTACTGGAGAGACGATTGGTTGTGGAACAGGTTGTTGTACAGCTGTTGTTGCCGCTGTTTTACTTGGTATGTGTGATCGTAAGGTAATAGTGGAGCAGATTGGAGGTCCTCTTCTTGTAGAATGGGACAAGGAGACAAATCATGTCTTTATGACAGGACCATCTCATACGGTTTTTGAAAGTGAAATAGAATATACTGTATAATAATAGATTGAGAAGCTGGCTGTTGCCGGCTTTTCGTCGTGTCTAATAACAGGTAAACTGGTTTATAATTTAGAGAATAAATAGGCATTGCTATAAAAAGAGATAGAAGGATGGAAATAAGAATATGAAGCTAAGAGACTTAGTAGGAAAAATGGAATACGAAGTATTACAAGGGAGTCTAGATGTGGAAATCAGTGACGTTATCTATGATTCTAGAAAGGCAGTAAAGGATGGTATCTTTGTTTGTATCAAGGGGACAGAAAGGGACTCTCATGTATATATGAATGATGTGGCCCAAAAGGGATGTAGTGCAATTGTGGTAGAGGAGACAGACCATATCTATCCTGAAGGAGTTACGATTCTTAAGACGAACAATAATCGAAGAGCATTATCCTTGTTATCCGCTGCGTATTTTGGTTATCCTGCTAAGAAGATGACTATGATTGGTTTAACTGGAACAAAAGGAAAAACCACCACCTCTTATATGATACAAGCTATTTTAACAGCAGCATCTAAGAAGGTTGGTGTGATTGGTACCATTGGAGCGGTTATAGATGGACGTAAGGTGAAAACTGCCAATACCACACCAGAAAGTTATGAGTTACAAAAGTTATTTCATGAAATGGTGGAGAGTGGATGTGAGTACTGTGTTATGGAGGTTTCCTCTCAAGGTCTTAAGATGGACCGTGTGGCGGGAGTTGTGTTTGACATCGGTGTATTTACGAACTTTTCTGCAGACCATATTGGACCAAATGAGCATGCTTCCATGGAAGAATATATGTACTGCAAGAGCCTTTTATTTAAACAGTGTAAGATTGGTTTAGTCAATGTGGATGATAAGAGTTATACAGGAATTATTAAAGATCACAGCTGTGAGATTATGACCTTTGCCCTAGAACGTGAGGCAGATTTAAAGGCTAGCAATTTGCAGTTAGTACGTAAACCTGGATATCTTGGTATATCCTTTGATGTAAGTGGTGTCGTAAATGCTACCATACAAACAGGTATTCCAGGAAAGTTCAGTGTGTATAATTCATTGGTAGCTATCTTCGTATGTAAGGAGCTTAAGATCCCTATCTCCTTTATACAGGAAGCACTTGAGAGTATAAAGGTACCGGGGAGAGTAGAGATTGTACCAGTGAAGGATCATTTTACGATCATGATTGATTATGCCCATAATGCTGCTAGTGTAGAAAGTCTTCTCTCTACAATCAAGGAATATGATCCCCCACGCATTGTATGTGTATATGGTTGTGGAGGCAATCGTTCAAGGCTTCGTCGTTATGATATGGGAGAACTTTGTGGTAAGATGGCGGATTTATCCATTCTAACCTGTGACAATCCGAGAGATGAATCTATAGAAGAAATTAATGAAGATATTAAGGTAGGCCTTAAAAAGGCAAATGGAAAATATATTGAGATTGAAGACCGTATAGAAGCGATTCACTATAGCATGGATCATGCTAAGGATGGAGATATTATCATTTTACTGGGAAAGGGACATGAACAGTATCAAGAAATCAAGGGTGTAAAGTATGCGTACAGTGAAAGAGAAGCCATCGAATCCTATCTGAAGGAAAGTTCTTTTCTATCCTAACTCCCAATATACTGTAGTATCAGTATATGGGAGTGTGATGCATTTGAAATTATACCGTCTGCTTGAGAGAATCTATTATACAGTGATAAGTGGCTCAGTAGAGATTAGTATTAGCTCTGTTGAGCAAAAGTCCCAAGAAGTTAGAGAAGGTGCAGTTTT
>JAEZQN010000166.1 GCA_023441145.1 Bacillota bacterium | reverse complement strand
GTTAAGTGTATCAGATAAAGCCATCAGTCGTTGGGAGCGAGATGAGTGTTCACCTGATATAGCACTTATTCCTGTAATTGCAGAAATGTTTGATATATCTTGTGATGAATTATTAAAGGGAGAACGTTTTACGGAGTCTCGTCAGAGCATTAAAAGCACGGAAAAAGTGGATAAACAGATTAAGTACTTATTAAATACTGCTTTATCTCGTTATAAGGCTGCAATCTATATAGCCATGGCGGGAGTAGCAGTAGGTGTGATTTTATTATTTGCTATATCATATGGTTTCTATAGACCTGTCATTGGATTTGCAACTCTTATGATTTTTGTGGTTGGTAGTGTAATAGTAATCTTTCTCTCGCTTAATCGACTTAATATACAGACAAAGAACAGTGAATTGATGGATAGTATAATTAAAACGGATATGGTAATGTTCTATAAAACAAAGTTTTTACTAACATATTGTAGTTTATTTATTAGTGCTATGACTATAGTATGGAGTTTGCCTTTTGTTATTGTAAGGGATAAATATATAGTAGATAGTGTGATATATTTTTATAGCTACTTGAGATTGGTTCCTTCTTTTGCTGGAATAACACTGATTTTATTTGGTATTACGTATAGATTCTGTAAATATTTCTTTTTAGGGAAAAGCTATATTACTACTTATGATAAAAATTTAAAATATCTTAGTATAATTCAATTTGTAGGGACTCCTTTGATATTACTAGTGATATCTTTATTATTTAGACTCATTTCCGAAGTTTTTACAAGTTGGATACAGGTAAGCCTGATAATTATGTGTATAGTTGTCCCTTTAGTTCCTGTTATTGCAGTATGTATGAAGAAAAAGTCTAATTTAAGATTATTTGTATTAATAGGAGTAAGGAATACTGGCTTTATATATTCATTTTTAGTGTTTTTTAGTGGGTTGACATATGGAAGCATTCAGGTAAATGACGAGCCTACTCAAACTTATATACACTTAAACCAAGCCAATGTAATAAGTGCAGTATTTATTCTATACTCCGTAACTGCCCTCTACTTACTACTTAAAAAATATTGGGTGAAGTACTAATACATGGCGTATTCTGTATGTTTATGGTAAAATAAAGATACATAGATATGATTGCTTACCATTACAGAGAGATGGAGGTAGCCTTATGTCCACCCATAGAATTTATTTTAATGCGAGGAACTGGGAGTTTAATAAGACTTGCGTAGATAACATAGGAGAACGATGTTTTATTAGTGGCCTTTACGGGCAGCTAGAGGAAGTTTTTATCATTGGATCAAAAACCAATCGTCGGACTGAGTTAGTATCTAAGCCTATGATGTTAGAAAAGAATGGGTTATATCACATCTGCTTTTGGGTAAAGGCAGGAGAGAAGGAAGAGAGCAGTGAAGTTTGTCAGCTTCATGTTATTTTTGATGGAAAGAATGATGAAGTATATCGATATAGGCTAAATGGAGGGTTTATCAATCCAATTAAGGTTGTGGAAGGCTGGCGATTATACGATTTATTTTTTGAAACTAAGAGTAATGGAGTGACTCAATTAAAGTTTGTGGTGGAGAAGGCTGAAGTGACAATTATGCATGCCTCTGATTCAGAAGATTATATAGGGTTACCAGATGATAGGGATACTGTAAATAAAACATCAGTAGATAAAAAGTTTACTCAGGGAGTTAGGAGAAATCCATTAGATTTTGGCCCTTCTACAGTTAACTCTACTAAGGACAAATCCAAATCTACTAATCAACCACCGCATACATATTTGACACAGAACGAGATTGAAGCAAGAAATCTGTATCAGCAAATTCTCAATAAGTTAGAGGATGGTGTTATTCAACAGAAAATCGTGGATGATATTGTGTCTCAGTTAGTAGAGCAAGTAGAAAAAAATATAAATTTAGATAGTTTGCTGAAGGAGTTATCTGAGTCAGTTCCTGTTGAGCAATTACAAAGGAATATCAGAAATGTGATAAAAGAGCATATTAAGGAAGATAGCAAGAATAAAGAAAGCTAAGGAGAGGATAATATATCTTAGAGATATTGAACAAGATTTATAAATAGGATTATAAATCTATCGTTTGGGGGGCTTATGTCAGAGTCTGATTTTCTTAACATCTAGTTAAGTACGTAAAATCAGAATCCATGAAAGGAGCCTGTATAAACAATGAAAATAAGAAATATGTTTGCAACACCTATTAAGGCAATTATTACGGTGCTCTCCATAATTGTTGCTATAGCTTTAATTGTTCTAATATTTATTTCTGTAACTAAGGGAAGAGCTGAAAATAAGGCAATTGGAAAAGCTGCGGCAGAGGCAGTAGCCTTAAAGGATGCTGGATATGATCTTTCTCAAGTAAGACTAGAGCGAACAGAATTCGAGAGGGAGAACGGGCAGTATATATATGATGTGAACTTTAGAGCAGATGGCGAGGAGTATGAATACTGGGTTGATGCATATAAGGGAACCATTCTTGCTAGAGAGACAGAGGGTGGTGGCAGAATATATAGTAAAGATATGAATAACCCTACAACAAGCCCTGCGTCAAGCCCTATGACAAGTCCTACAACTGGGGCATCAAGTACTCAACCAACTCAAAGTCCAGGGCAGAATAACAAAGCAGCTATTTCATTAGAAACAGCAAAATCAATTGCAGTGGCCGATGCAGACTTATCGATTTCTGATGTAACTTTCTATGATACTAAGTTAGAGAATGATAATGGAAGATTGGAGTATGAAATTGATTTTTATCATAATAATATAGAGTATGATTATATTATAGATGCTACAACTGGAAGCATAATTTCTTATGATTCTGAACCATACGATTAAAATAAAGAATCCCTGTAGGAGCGTTCTACTCCACAGGGATTTTTAAAGTACAATTCTTTATTTAATGTTTGGATAGTATATTTTCTCGTATTCTTCCATTGGCATAGGCCTTGCGAATAGATATCCTTGTGCAATATCGCAATTGATAGAACTTAAGAAATCAGCCTGCTCCTCAGTTTCGACACCCTCTGAAACAATAGTCATATTAAGATCCTGTGCCATACGAACAATATTGGTGATAACAATACGCTCACGTTCAGTGGAGGTTCCTTGCTGGAAGAAATCCTTATCAAGCTTCAGTTCATCAAATGGTAATGTACGAAGCAGATTTAACGAGGATAAACCAGAGCCAAAGTCATCCATACTAATAATAAAGCCCATTTTATGAAGCTGAAACAATATGGAGAACATGTGGCCAGAGTTTTCTTGAAGAGCACTTTCTGTTAGCTCTATTTCAAGGTAGTGAGTTGGTACCTGATATTTATCTACAATATCTTTTAGTTTGGTAAGTACATCATTGTTACCTAAATGAAGTCTAGACATATTCACCGAAACCGGATACACTTTTTGCTTTGCATCTAACATTTTCCGAATGTGCTTACAGGTTTGTTCAAATACAAAATAGTCTAACTTAATAATAAATTGATTTTCTTCAAAAATAGGTATGAAGTCATTTGGTGAAATCATGCCTTTCGTTGGATGCTGCCAACGAACTAAAGCCTCAGCACCGCAGATTTCTTTGTTTCTAAGATATACCTTTGGTTGCATAAATACCAGAAAATCATCATTTGATAAAGATATTTCCATTAAGTCTTCAATTTCTTTTTGTTTAACTAAATCACTCTTCATCGCCTCATTAAAGAAGGAATATCTAGACTTATGTCGATTTGTAATACTCTTTCTTGCAATATTTGCACGATCGATAAGGACAGAAAGATTCAGGTTATCATAAATTGGGCATAATCCAATGATGATGGAAACACGATAATTCTCATTTTTAGTCTTAGGAATTTGGTTCATAATATCATGGAGTACACGAATTTTACCTAAGAAGTGTTTCGGATTGTTATAGTTAAATAAACCTACGAATTTATCTGCATTTACTCGGCCAAAGCACTCATCATAATCCATAATGGATTTTAAGGCATTGGCAAATTCAATGAGTAGGCGGTCACCTTCGGTATAACCATAGGTATCATTAAATAGCTTAAATTTATTAATATCAGAATAAAACAGTACATAATTTGTACTTGGGTTACTGTGAATTAGTCTATTGGCGTATTCCGTAAAGGCTGTAAGATTATTGGCATTGGTTAGTGGATCTGTACGTTGTAACCTATCAGCTCTCGCCTGAGCCCGTAAATTAAAGATATATCCACCTAGAATCTTAGAAATGAGGGAAATAGAGTCTACCTCAGCCTCATTCCAAATTCTCTCTTTGTCTTTATAAGTAAAGACAATATAACCAAGAGACTGACCATTATTACTGATACCGCATACTAAAAAGCCATTAATACTATATTTTTTTAAGAGTTCTGTTAGTGAAGGACTTCTTTGCCTCAAATCTGCCAAGTTACTACAATAGTAAATGTTATTATTCTCTATATTGTATAAGTCTACTGTCTGCATTGTAGAAGGGAGAATCTCAAAGTCTACGTCCATATCAGGATTGTTTTCCATGCGCCATTTGTAGGTACAGGAGTCGTTTGCATCATCTTCACTTTTTTCAACTACTGCAATATAGTAGAAATCATAATAAGAGCCAATGATACCTAATATCATATTAATGGAAGATTCAATATCTCTAGCATCAAAAAGTATTTCTACTGCATTGGTTATGAGGGAGGAATCGATAATACTCTGATTTGTAGGCTGATAACTATTTCTTGTTCGAATTTCATCCATAACCTCACTATAGTCCACATAGGTCATAAAGGCGCTATTATACAGGTTTACATGGTTGGAACCATGGTCTTTTGAGTATGCTAAGGCAATTTTTGCTTTGTTTAATAAGGTTTCCACACTACTACCATCTACTGGGTAAAGGGCGAGTCCTACGCTACCACTAATATGACTAGATTCGTCTTGTTTATTAAAGGTTTCCTGGAGAATAGATAAGAGCTGCTTACCCTTATTAATCGCATCAGAAGCGGATGATATATCTGTCAGATAAACTAGGAAGGAGTCACCACCAATACGGGATAAAATATTGTCATCTATTTTAAAATGCTTCGATAGACGAGTTGCCAATTCTACAAGTAAGGCATCACCGAAAACATATCCATAAGTAGAATTCACTTCCTTAAAATTGTCTATATCCAATATAAGTAGAGCATGAATCTTAGACTCTGACTCCTGGGCGATTAATCCTGCAATTTTTTCTTGTGCTGTTTCCTTATTATATAGTTTCGTTAAGGAATCCATTTCTCTAGCTGCTTTAATTTGTTCAAGAGTACGCTTTTCAGCATCAATATTTATGGATTGTCCAATGACCAAGATAGGCCGGTCATTGTTGTCTTTAATCGTAGTGGAGGTTATCTCAAACCACTTGTAAGTTCCTGTAATATCCTTTGCTCGGATTTCTACAGTAATACACCTACTGCCTTCCTTTATTTTTTCAAAGAAGTCTCGTACGACCATGGTATCATCAGGATAGATGATATCAGAATCTCTCATATAATCACTATAATGTTCTGTGATGGCCAAAGGTGTCATAATTCCCTGGTCGGGATCGGATTTGGTTAGTACATCATTTATAATATCATATTCCCATAGAACACCATTTGTAAGTTCAAAGGCTGTTTCATAACATGCTTTTTCTAATAGTAGACGGTTGTAGTTCTTTCCGTTTCGTATGTTGATAAAACATTGCACTGCCAAGACTAAAAAAAGTAATATAGCAATAACAACAATGACTGTATTATAAAGAGAACGAGAGGCAGAACTTAATATGGAGATCTGACTTATTGCCTTTTCCTCTTGACATATACTGATGAGATACCAATTATTAATCTCACAAGGAGAGTAGTGCATATAGTATTTTTGCTGATCAATGAATAGAGAGGTAGACTTGGATTTACCTTGCTCAAAATCCTTTTTGATGGTGTTAGTAGTAATTCCTTCAGGAAAGGTATAGCCTTCTAAAGCTTGATCTAGGGTATAATAGTTACTCATAGGCGTTAACAATGTTAAATCCTGTGTAACCACATAGGACTTAATACCGCCAATGCCAGAAGAACTAAGGATATGCTTTTTGAAATAATCGATAGGAAAGGTGGAATACAAAAGACCACTTATATTACCTTCTTTATAAAGAGGAACTGCTACAGTAAAACTAGTATTATTGTCATCTTGAATAAAGGAGATGGATTCCCCACTTCTAAATTTATCTAGAATCTTCTTTTCATAAGAGGTGAGTTTATCATTATCAGTGAGAGTAGCTAAAGAAGAAGCACTGATATAATGGGTGTTTGTTAAGGGGATAGTTCCGCTATAATTAGACAAAAGCTCATTAAGTAATTGAACACTAGGCTCATTCCCGTTATTTGTCATACAGTTACTTATGTAACTTAAATCTTCAGAAATATGCTGTAATGATAACTTCATGTTATTGTTGGCATAGTCGCAGTTCTTCCCTAAGGTTTCCTCTACCTGGGAATCTATGGCTTCTGTAAGCTGTTCATTGTAGAATTTTATACTGATGAAAATTGCCATTATAGATACAAAAAAAATAAACATAGTTACATAAATGATATTGCTAGACTTAATCTTTTCCAAGGATAGTCCCCCCTTAATCCGTCTGTACATAGTGGTATATAATATATCGGAGAAATACATAATAAAATTAAGCTTGCAGATTAATTTGATATATGTTATAGTTGATATAGAACATTTAAAAATTAGATAGTATAAGGAGGGGTTCTTTATGAATATTAATAAATTTACACAAAAGTCTATAGAAGCAGTTCAAACCTGTGAAAAGGTTGCATATGAATTTGGAAATCAAGAGATTACGCAAGAGCATTTTATATATAGTTTACTGACCATAGAAGATAGCTTAATTAAAAAGCTAGTTGTTAAAATGGGGATAAATGCAGAAGTACTGATTAATGCTGTAAGAGCTTCTATTGAGAGAAAACCTAAGGTTAGTGGTAGCAGCCAGATCTATATTAGCAATGATTTAAATAAGGCTTTGATTTACGCTGAGGATGAAGCAAAGCGAATGGGGGATGAGTATGTTTCTGTAGAGCATTTGTTCTTAAGCCTCCTAAAGCAACCAAGTCGTGACGCAAAGGAGCTGTTTAAGCAGTTTGGTATTAATCGTGAAAACTTTCTTAAGGCGCTATCCACCGTTCGCGGCAATCAGAAGGTCACTACCGACAGTCCGGAGGATACCTATGACACTCTAGAGAAATATGGCTACGATTTAGTGGAGCGAGCAAGAGAACAAAAGCTTGATCCAGTCATAGGACGTGATTCTGAGATTCGTGATGTAGTACGCATTTTATCTCGTAAGACCAAGAATAATCCTGTATTAATTGGAGAGCCTGGTGTAGGAAAGACAGCAGTAGTAGAGGGGCTGGCTCAAAGAATAGTTCGTAGAGATGTGCCAGAGGCATTAAAGGATAAGAAGATATTTGCACTTGATATGGGAGCTTTAGTAGCTGGTGCAAAGTATCGAGGAGAATTTGAAGAACGTCTTAAGGCAGTATTAGAAGAGGTTAAGAAAAGTGAAGGAAGAATTATTCTCTTCATCGATGAGCTTCACTTGATTGTAGGAGCTGGTAAGACCGATGGTGCTATGGATGCAGGCAATATGCTTAAGCCGATGTTAGCCAGAGGAGAACTTCACTGTATTGGAGCAACTACTTTAAATGAATATCGTCAGTATATTGAGAAGGATGCTGCCCTCGAACGTAGATTTCAGCCGGTTCTTGTAGATGAACCAAACGTAGAGGATACCATCTCTATTCTAAGAGGTCTTAAGGAACGCTATGAAGTCTTTCATGGAGTTAAGATCACGGACTCTGCCTTAGTTTCAGCGGCAACCTTATCTCACCGATATATCTCGGACCGGTTTTTGCCAGATAAGGCAATTGACTTGGTAGATGAGGCATGTGCCTTGATTAAAACAGAATTAGACTCTATGCCAACGGAGTTAGATGATATCGGCCGCCATATTATGCAGCTTGAGATTGAAGAGGCAGCCTTAAAGAAGGAGGAGGACCACCTAAGTAAGGAGCGCCTTGCAAACCTTCAGAAGGAGTTAGCAGAGCTTCGTGATGAGTTTAATGTAGCCAAAGCAAAATGGGATGCAGAAAAGGCTAGTGTAGAGAGGGTACAGAAGTTGAAAGAAGAGATGGAGGCTGTTCACAATGAGATTCAGATGGCTCAGAGAGAGTATGATCTGAATCGAGCAGCAGAGCTGCAGTATGGAAAGCTTCCTGAGCTTGAGAAGCAATTAGCCATTGAAGAGGAGCGAGTTCGCAAGGAAGAGCATACCTTAGTCCATGAAAATGTCAGCGAGGAGGAGATTGCTCGAATTATTTCAAAATGGACTGGAATTCCTGTAGCGAAGCTAACAGAAAGTGAACGTAATAAAACCCTTCATCTAGCAGATGCCTTACACAAGAGAGTAATTGGTCAAAATGAAGGAGTAGAGAAGGTTACCGAAGCCATCCTTCGCTCCAAGGCGGGAATTAAGGACCCTAGGAAACCAATTGGTTCTTTCTTATTCCTTGGGCCTACTGGAGTTGGTAAGACAGAGCTTGCCAAAGCCCTAGCAAGTAATCTCTTTGATGATGAGAATAATATGGTTAGAATCGATATGAGTGAATACATGGAGAAGCACTCTGTGTCCCGTTTGATTGGAGCACCTCCTGGATATATAGGTTATGAGGAGGGAGGTCAATTAACAGAGGCAGTTCGTAGAAAGCCATACTCTGTAGTATTATTTGATGAGGTAGAGAAGGCTCACCCTGATGTATTTAACGTATTACTGCAAATCTTAGATGATGGTCGGGTAACGGATTCTCAGGGAAGAACCGTGGATTTTAAGAATACTATCCTGATTATGACCTCCAATATTGGCTCTAGCTATCTATTAGATGGGGTGGAAGAGGATGGAAGTATCACAGATTCTGCAGAAAAGATGGTTATGAATGACTTAAGAGCTCATTTTAGACCTGAATTTTTAAACCGTCTAGATGAGATTATCCTCTTTAAACCGTTGACAAAGAATAATATTACAGGAATTATTGATCTTCTTATAACAGACTTAAATAAGCGCCTAGTGGACAAAGAGCTTTCTGTGGAATTAACAGAAGCAGCAAAGCAGTATGTTGTAGATAGTGCTTATGATCCAGTATACGGAGCAAGACCTTTAAAGAGATTCTTAACTAAGAATGTGGAAACATTAACAGCGAGACTAATCTTAGGTGGAGAAGTTAGTATGGGTGACACGGTTGTAATTGATTATGATGGTAAGGAACTTGTGCCAACTGTAAAGCAGGGTCTTAAAGTATATTAAGAGATGAGAGAATATTATATTAAGTGCCAAGGGTTAAAACCTCTGGCACTTTTATTTAGAAGTATTTTCTTGACAAAGCAAGGGTCACTGTGTATACTTACTAAGAGGCTATTTTGAGATATTTGATTTATATACAGGTGAATAATCGTACTTTGTTATGAACATAACTAAACAAAGAAGATGTCAGCTCTTAGTCCAATGGCTAAGGGTTTTTTTATGCATAGAGGCAATGGGACACTCTTACGTAAAAATGGGCAATACTATGTAATGTGCCGTTATTAGACATTACGTAAGAGTATATAAATAGAGATCATGTAAGCAGACAAGAAAGGATTATTTAATGGAAGCAGTTAGATTTGAAGAGTTACAAATAGATAATGCTATACTACGTGCAATCGTAGATATGGGATTTGAACAAGCTAGTCCAATACAAGCACAGGCTATTCCAGCTGTTTTAGCAGGAGGCGACATTATTGGACAGGCACAGACTGGTACAGGTAAGACCGCAGCTTTTGGTATTCCATTACTACAAAAGATTGACCCGAAGAACAAGCACCTACAAGGCATTGTTCTTTGTCCAACAAGAGAGTTAGCAATTCAGGTATCCGAAGAGATTCGTAATTTAGGAAAATACATGCATGGTGTAAAGGTTCTTCCTGTATACGGTGGACAGGACATTACAAAACAGATTCGTTCTCTTAAGGCTGGTGCGCAGATTGTAGTAGGTACACCAGGACGTGTTATGGATCATATGAGAAGAAAGACCGTGAAGTTTGATCATGTTAACATGATTGTTCTTGATGAAGCAGATGAGATGCTTAATATGGGATTCCGTGAAGATATGGAGACGATTCTTTCCGATATTCCTGAGGATAGACAGACCGTTCTATTTTCTGCAACAATGCCAAAGCCTATTATGGAAATTGCGCAGAAGTTCCAGAAGGAAACACAGATTATTCGTGTAGTGAAAAAGGAATTAACTGTACCTAAGATTGAACAGTATTATTATGAGGTTCGTCCAAGAAACAAGATGGAAGTGTTATCTCGTCTATTAGATGTATATACTCCAAAGCTTTCTGTAGTGTTCTGTAATACAAAACGTCAGGTGGAAGAAACAGTTGAAGGTTTGAAGGGAAGAGGCTATTTTGCTGAAGCACTTCATGGAGATTTAAAGCAGCTACAACGTGATCGTGTTATGAATGGCTTCCGTACAGGTAAGGTAGATATCTTAGTTGCAACTGATATTGCGGCACGTGGTATCGACGTAGATGATGTAGAAGCAGTGTTTAACTATGATGTCCCACAGGACGAAGAATTCTATGTTCATAGAATAGGAAGAACTGGTCGAGCAGGCCGTATGGGTCGTGCATTTACCTTAGTTGTAGGAAGAGATATCTACAAGCTAAAGGACATTCAACGCTACTGTAAGACTAAGATTATGGCACAACCAATCCCATCCCTTTATGATGTAACCAACGTAAAGGCTGAAAAGATCTTAGATCAAGTAAATGGATTGATTGAAAGCGTTGATTTAAGTAAAATGATTGAAATTATTGAAAAGAAAGTAAATGAGCAAGAATACACTTCCCTAGAGGTGGCAGCAGCTTTCTTAAAGATGTCTATGGGCGATACCAATGAACACATTGAGGAAGCTCCAAGACAAAGTAGAGGACAGAAATCTTCTGGTTCTGCAAAAGGTATGGTTCGTCTGTTCATTAATGTAGGAAAGAGCCAAAATGCTCGTCCAGGTGATATCCTAGGAGCCATTGCAGGAGAAACAGGAATGGCAGGACATTTAATTGGAACAATAGATGTATATGATAAATACACCTTTGTAGATGTTCCTAAAGAATATGCAGATGATGTAATCCATATAATGAAAAATGCAAAGATTAAAGGCAAAACTGTGAATGTGGAAGTTGCCAATAAGAAATAATAGATATTAGACAAAGGTCTCTTACATGATGAAAATTGTCATGTAGGGGACTTTTTTACTTTATAGGAAAATTGCTTGGCAAGTTCCTAGTTAATATAGGATATTTAAACAATAGAATCCTCTGGCATAAATTGCTACACTAGTTGACAAGAAAGAAAAAAAGATATAAAATTAATAATAATTACTGATTTGAAAGGAGGAAATCACATGAGTACAGCATTGAAGTATAGTCGACAAAGAGAATCTATTAAGAATTATTTAATGAATACAAAAGACCATCCTACTGCAGATATGGTATATCGGTATGTTAGAAAAGAATATCCCAAAGTTAGTCTTGGAACCGTATACCGTAATTTAAGCCTCTTAGCAGAGCTAGGAGAGATTATAAAGCTGGATTGTGGGGACGGTTATGATCGATTTGATGCCAATATGGAACCCCATTATCATGTAGTTTGCACCTCCTGTAATCAATTAGAGGATTTGCATATGGAGTCTATCGATCATATTAAGACCATTGCAAATGCGACATATAAGGGGATCATTATAGGCCATCATACCATATTCTATGGACTATGCGAGAAATGTAAGAATAAACAAGAAGAGAAATAGAGTAAAATACAGCCTTGTTACTAGAGTAATTTAAGTGCAAGGCTGTATTTATGTTTATGTAAAATGTTTTTACAAAAATTTAAAATTAAAATAAAAAGTTTAAAAAAGTAATTGACAAATATTCATCATTAAGATATTATAATAATAACAGTAATGATTACTGATTTTGAAATGCTTACTGAATATCATTACTCAAAATGTAATAGGTAGTGTTTATATAAGAAATCAAATTTCATTGAAAGAAAAGGAGATATTAAGCATGAAAAAGTATGTATGTAGTGTTTGTGGTTATGTATACGAAGGAGAGTTCGCTCCAGAACAATGTCCAATTTGTAAAGCTCCAACTGAAAAATTCATTCTTCAATCTGAAGGAAGAACTTGGGCATGTGAACACGTTGTAGGTGTTGCTCAAGGTGCTCCAGAAGATATTATGGAAGACTTAAGAGCAAACTTTAACGGTGAATGTATGGAAGTAGGTATGTACCTAGCAATGTCCAGAGTAGCTCATAGAGAAGGTTACCCAGAGATCGGTTTATACTGGGAAAAAGCTGCTCTTGAAGAAGCAGAGCACGCTTCCAAGTTCGCTGAACTTTTAGGTGAAGTTGTAACTGATTCTACTAAGAAAAACTTAGAGATGAGAGTTGAAGCTGAAAACGGTGCAACTGCAGGTAAATTTGACCTTGCAAAACGTGCAAAAGAACTTAACTTAGATGCAATCCATGACACTGTACATGAGATGGCAAAAGACGAAGCAAGACATGGTCGTGCTTTCGAAGGATTATTAAACAGATACTTTGGCTAAGCTACAAGCCATGCAAAAGTGTAATAATAAGGCTCTGCGAATTTATTCGTAAGAGCCTTTATTAATGCACTTTTATAGGGCGCCAGCCCGATATGAGGAAGAAGCGAAGCGGATTCCGAATGGCATGGCTTGGTACATAGAGAGAGAAAGGCGCCAGCCCGACATGAGGAAGAAGCGAAGCTATCATTTTATGGTGAGTTGTGCTATGATGTTAGAAAAACATGAATTTATGGGGGAGAATAATGGCGATAGATATCAGAATAATGTCTATAACGGATTATGACGGAGTATATAACCTATGGATTAAAACTCCTGGAATGGGATTAAATTCAACAGATGATAGTAGAGAAGGTATTAAAAAGTATTTAAAACGTAACCCTACCTCAAGTTTTGTAGCTGAGTGTGAGGGTATAATAATAGGAGTGATTATGGCTGGTCATGATGGAAGAAGAGGATATATCCATCATACTGCTGTTTTACCAACTTATCGAAATCAAGGAGTAGCGAAAAGGCTTGTTGATTGTGCCATAGCTGCTTTAGATAACGAAGGTATAAATAAGGTTGGACTGGTTGTCTTTAAAAAGAATGATATAGGAAATGGCTTTTGGGAGAATATTGGATTTGTAGATAGAGATGATTTGGTATATAGAAATAAGAATATTCATGTATTAAATAGTATTAATATTTAACTTTTATTTGTGGAGAGTAAGAGAAACTCCAATTTGTCGAACATCTTAATACATACTGAAACTAGACATACGACATTATCTGATATAAAATAGCTATTGATACATAAATATATATCAATATTACTTAAAGGAGTATTTCGAATGAACAAGAGAGATAAAAATATGGACCATCTTCGTTGGCTATATCTAATTGTTGGTACGGTTGCTATGCTTTTTGCAGGTATCATATATGCATGGTCTATTTTAAAAGCACCTTTTGTTACTGAATTCCAATGGTCCGCTACTAATTTGGCACTGAATTTTACTTTGACTATGAGCTTTTTCTGTATTGGTGGTCTACTTGGTGCTAATCTTGCCAAACGCATCGGTTCTACCTTAACTGTGATAATATCCGGTCTGCTAGTTACAGCAGGTTTTATTCTGACCTCCCGTTTGACTGGTGATTCCGTGTTGCTTCTTTATCTTACATATGGAGGGCTGGCAGGCATTGGCATCGGCATCTCCTACAATGTAGTCATTGGCACTGTCAACGCATGGTTTCCTGATAAGAAAGGCTTATGCTCAGGCTGCCTCATGATGGGTTTTGGTGCCAGTGCATTATTACTTGGTAGTACAGCTAGTAGTATGTTTGAAAGTACGATTGGCTGGCGAAACACCTATGTCATTTTGGGAGTCGTTTTAGGAGTCGTCTTAATTACAGCAGCCATCATTTTAAAGCGTCCTAGCGCAGATGATATATTACCGGTGGCAAAGAGCGCTAACTCCCTCAAAAATCAGGAATTTGAACAAAAGGATTATACAACGTCAGAGATGATCAGACGTCCAAGCTTTTGGATGGGATTCATATGTCTAATATGTTTGGCTGCAGTGGGTAGTTCAGTTATTAGTTTTGCAAGAGACCTAGCCATTTCTGTAGATGCACCTTTGACATTGGCTACCACACTTGTAGGTGTATTGTCCATATGCAATGGAATAGGCCGTATCTTAACTGGTGTAGCCTTTGACATTTTCGGGCGTCGTAAAACCATGTTAGCAGCTAATCTTTTGACGATAGTTGCAGCTAGTACTATATTGGTTGCAGTCGTTGTGAAATCTGTACCAATATGCGTTATTGGACTTTGTCTCACTGGAATGTCATACGGTTCCTGTCCTACCACCACGGCAACATTTGTTTCCACCTTCTACGGTATGAAGCACTTTTCTACCAATATGGCAATCATGACATTTAATCTTATGGGTGGGTCCTTTATTGCAACGATTTCAAGCACTCTATTAACCGTTTCTGGTGGATACATTGTGCCGTTTATCATGCTTCTTGGTTTATCTACCATAGCATTTGTACTTAATCTATTGGTTCGACATCCTTAAATATGGGGTTAATTAAAAGTCTTGCTATTATAATAGTAGCAAGACTTTAGTTGTTTGGGTAACTATGTTTAAATAGCTACAGACAGATAGACTTTTCTAAATAAACAAATACTAATTCTTCAGACAGTTTCTTTTCGTTGAAAATTTTATATCCAAGCTTTTGGTATAACTCTATATTTTTCCTACTTTTAGTACTAGTGAAAAGTTCATATCTCTGATTAGGATATTCCTGTTCCATGGTCAAAAGAAGCTTTGACCCTATTCCTTGTCCCTGCTTATGAGGATGGACAAACAATTTACCAATGTAAACAGTACCACTAGAAAGGTAGCCTCTCACAGAACCTATAATTTTATTGTCCTCGTCCAATGCTTTAAGAAAAACACCTTTTTGATATTCACTTAGCACATCTTGGTGAGTCTGTTTTAATGGGGGAATATTATAATCATTAAATAGTTTAGCCTCACTCTGATAAGCAAGATACTGTAAATCTAGAATTTCCTGTAGGTCCTCTATTTCTGCTTTTTTTATAATCATTTTTCATTCCCCCTTATTCATTCTTCACTCCATCTCCATTATATAGACAAAAGATCATGCGAGATATCCTTTATTTTTAAAATATTAACGTTCTTTTTCTAAAGCAAAAGTATCCCTATTAACTATCAACTATTTAACCCTGTAATCCCCTTGCCTGTCTATCCATATCCTCAATGACGATATCATAGATTTCACCAAGAGTAGAGCAATATTCTAATACTTTCCAAGGCTCATTGGTGTGATAATGAATCTTAATCAGTTCATCATCACCAACAGCCAGAAG
>JAEZQN010000031.1 GCA_023441145.1 Bacillota bacterium | reverse complement strand
TCCATAAACTACTCATTATGATATAGTATTTTCGCATCAACGTCAATTATAATTCAATCTTTTGTTAGGGGTCCACGATATGCGCGAATACCACCATAAACACTGTAACAACAGCAATTGACATCTAATCTTCTGGCACACATAAGGCTATGAGTCCCCCGAGCACAATAAAGTACAATTTCTCGGTAACCGCTTAGCTGCTGTGGCTGTCTTTCTAACTTTTCTATAGGAATATTTATCGCAGAAGGAACATGACCCTGGGCGTATTCTCCATAACTACGTAAATCTACAATCAGGCAACCTGGTTTATAAATATATTCAGAAAGATTTTTTGCTGGAATGGTGTCACAATACATTAAACCAAATCCTTGTATTAGTACTTATATATTATAATATGACAATTTAATACATATGTGACTTGCATAGAGCTCACTCATTATACTTACTCACATAAAATAAATGCCCCATCAAACAGCAAATCATCTAATACAAATGACTTGCTATAAGAGGGGCATTCCTCATCTAGACATCTACAGATCCTCTATAGGTACACAGTACCTACTTATCTACAATTCTCACTATTTTTTGAAGTGTCGTTATAAGAGTTTCTTGATCTAGTATTAGAGGAAGTGTTAGATGAATTATTGGATGAATTATTGGATGAATTATTGGATGAGTTATTGGATGAATTACTACTATTTGAGGAATTTGAGCTGTTGCTGCTGTAGTTGGAGCTGTTGCTACCATAATTAGATGAATTACGGGAGTTGTTGCTAGATGAGTTTCTCATATTATTATTACTTGTAGACATAATGCTACCTCCTAAAAATTAAAATATTTTTGTTACATACTTATTATGTTAATTTTAGGCCAGGTTTATTCACTATCTTACTTTTTAGTATTAATTATTTTCAATAGTCATCCGATAAGACTATTGACTTCTAACAATAGATGCGTACTTTAACTAAAAGAGGTGATAAGATGAAGCACAATACCGTAAGAATAGCATTAAATCAAGTTCAAATAGGAATGAAAAGCGCTGAGAATATACATAATTCCTCAGGTCTTTTACTTGTGCCTAAAAATGCTTCTATCAACCAAACCCATCTATTTCGTATGAAGCTATATCAAATTTTTAATATTCTTGTTTATAATAATGATTTATTACAAATACAACAAAGCACTTTAAGGGTCGACCAGCAGGTGCTTCCAGATAATATCACCAATAACAAGGCATTTCTTTCCTTTATGAAATATTATGACAAGGCGATCATTGATATTAAGAACTTGATTGGCGCTTTAATGGAAAACCATATGGTTGAAGATGAGTTATACCAGTGTTGTAATAATGTGTTAAGTTCTATGGATAATCCAAATCTTCTATTTGAATACTTGTATCATATTAAATGTAAGAATATTGAGAATTCAGTATTTCTTCATTCCTTAAACGTGGCACTGCTATGTAACATTTTTGGCACTTGGCTAAGACTATCTGATAGTGATTTAAAAGAACTGACCTTATCTGGTCTACTTCATGATGTAGGGAAATGTGATATTGATCCAGCTATTTTAAATAAACCTGGAAAATTAACTCAACAAGAATTTGTAATAATAAAATCTCATCCTCTTAATGGATTTACAAAATTTAAAGAGACTAATCTAAGCTATGGCATCAAGATGGCTATTCTTCAACACCATGAAAAGCTGGATGGCAGTGGTTATCCTTTTGGGTTTTGTAAAGAGGAGATTCATGACTACGCCAATATTGTTGCTATTATAGATATGTATGAAGCAATGACCACTGATCGAGCATATCATAAGCGAATCCCACCATTTATGGTATTAGACATCTTTGAAAAGGATGGTTATGAAGTTCTAGATTCACATTTTTTATCAGTATTTCTAGAAAATATCGCTTTATTATATGTTGGAAAATCTGTTATTTTGAACAATGGAGAGAGTGGAAAAATTGTATTTATCAATAGAAAGGTGCCATCCAGACCTTTAGTTCAAGTCGGTAGTAAAATATATAATCTAGAATTTGAAATGTCTATAGAGATAACTGATGTTTTATAAAATATTATTTTTATTTTACATAAAATAGCATTATTTTTTATTATTTGAATAAAAATGCATACAATTTATTTAAATTTCTGTATATAATAATTTTTATCTATATTTTAAATTAACTGTTGCTTTTTACTTATTTCCGTTATATAATGAAAATGTGTTAAGAGTTCATGAAAGTGAACTTTTTGATACACACTATATAACCCCTTATTAATTATTTATACTCCCCTCATCGAAACACCGCCTTGGCTCCCCCTTGGCGGTGTTTCACTTTGTAAAAAGGAGCTTTTGCTCCATAGGTTAGTTACCCATTTTGCAAAAGCCCCTTTTTCAGAAGTTTAAGACCTTTTAAATATCCCTATTAGAAGAAAAATCAAAAAGAAAACGATGATTATTGGTAGCACTAATTGAAGTGCAAAGGATAAAACCTTTAATATCAATATAATTACTGCAATAACAAATACTATTGATGCAACACCCATAACCTTCATCTTAATGTTAGTTATAGGGGACTGTTTCTTATTCATCTTATACTCTCCCCCGTTCCCATAAACTTCTTCGTAATGTTCTTCATACTGTCCGCGACCATTCTCTTTGGTAACTTTGTGTGACACCTTGTAAGTTTCCACAATATTCATTGCTATTAATCGTGGATCTCCCATCTCCTCAATTTTTCTTCTTTCTTCCTCCTCTGTGGGAGATGAAATGTATTCTACATAAAATCTAATATTAGAATCTATCTCTGCTTTTGGTATCTGGCCCGACAAATTTTTACGTAAACTGTCTATAAATTCATTCTTGTTCATAAGCTGCCTCTTTTCTCTTAGCATTTTATCAACGTTAATTTCAACTATTCTAGCATACCCAACCAATGTAGTAAATAAGCAAACCATTAAAGAATCCTTAAATCTTATTAATTATTAAAATATCTTACGATTCTATAAAAAATAGTCTTAAGTCTTCTCAAATATTGGTATTTGTTATATAATAACCTTGCATTTCTTCCATGTATGCCACAAAGTACTAAAACAGAAAGGTTCCATTATGAAGCGTATATTACAACAATTAATAAATTTTATTCCCCGCTATACAATTATTCCA
>JAEZQN010000015.1 GCA_023441145.1 Bacillota bacterium | reverse complement strand
GACGTTACCTTGCCTGCTAAGAAGCCAATGGTAGGACATCGTCATCCGAACACGATTGCACTAGAAGAGATAGAACGTATCTTTATTGGTATGGGATATGAAGTAGTTACAGGCCCAGAGGTTGAATATGATTATTATAACTTTGAAGCCTTAAATATTCCTGCCAACCATCCAGCTAAGGATGAGCAAGATACCTTCTACATTAACAATAATATTTTATTGCGTTCCCAGACTTCTTCTACTCAGATTCATGAGATGGAGAAGGGAAGAATCCCAATTCGTATGATTGCTCCAGGACGAGTATTCCGTTCTGATGAGGTAGATGCTACTCATAGCCCAAGCTTCCATCAAGTAGAAGGCTTGGTTGTAGATAAAAATTTAACCTTTGCTGATTTAAAGGGAACATTAGCACAGTTTGCTACAGAGTTATTTGGTGAAGACACGAAAGTAAAATTCAGACCTCACCATTTCCAATTTACAGAACCAAGTGCAGAAATGGATGTATCATGTTTTAAATGTGGTGGCAAAGGATGCCGTTTCTGTAAGGGAGAGGGCTGGATTGAAATCTTAGGTTGTGGTATGGTTCACCCTAATGTACTCAGAATGTCTGGTATTGATCCAGAAAAATACACAGGCTTTGCTTTCGGTATGGGCCTAGAGCGTATTGCGCTACTAAAATATGAAATTGATGATATGAGACTATTGTATGAAAACGATTACCGTTTCTTAAAACAGTTTTAATCATAATAATTGGAGGTAGGAAGAATGAATACACCTATATCATGGATTAAAGCCTATGTACCTGATCTTGACGTAACTGCACAGGAATATATGGATGCAATGACTATGTCAGGCTCTAAAGTAGAAGGCTTTGAACAGTTAGATGAGAATTTAGAAAAGATTGTAGTAGGTAAGATTTTAAAGATAGAGAAGCATCCAGATGCAGATAAATTGATTGTTTGTCAGGTGCAGGTAAGTAAAGAAGGAGAAGTAGTTCAGATTGTTACTGGTGCTCCTAACGTAAAAGAGGGAGATATCATTCCTGTTGTTTTAGATGGTGGGCGTGTGGCTACTGACCATGATGGTAATAAAGTACCAGGTGGTACCAAGATTAAGAAAGGTAAGCTTAGAGGAATTGAGTCCTTTGGTATGATGTGCTCCATCGAAGAACTTGGCTCTTCCAAGGATTATTATCCAGACGCTCCAGATAGAGGAATCTATATCCTTAGCGACAATGAGGCATATAAAGATGTGGAAATCGGTGCTAATGCAGCAGAGGTACTTGGATTTAAAGATGTAGTTTTCGAGTATGAGATTACTTCCAATCGTGTGGACTGCTTCAGTATCATTGGTCTTGCTAGAGAGGCAGCAGCTACCTTTAATAAGGAGTTTCACCCTCCAGTAGTTACAGTGAAAGAAAATAGTGAAAAGGCTTCCGATTATATCTCTGTAGAGGTAGAGGCTACTGATCTTTGCCCAAGATATATTGGTCGTGTTGTAAAGAATATTAAGATTGGACCATCCCCAGTTTGGATGCAAAAGAGATTAGCAGTCTGTGGTATCCGTCCGATTAATAATCTAGTGGATATTACGAATTACGTAATGGAAGAGTATGGCCAACCAATGCATGCGTATGATTTAGATACCATTGCTGGAAAGAAGATCGTTGTTCGTCGTGGTAAGGATGGAGAGACCTTTACTACCTTAGATGAACAGGAGAGAGACATCGATTCTTCCGTTCTTATGATTTGTGATGCTGATAAGCCAGTTGGTATTGCTGGTATTATGGGTGGAGAGAACTCCAAGATAACAGATGATGTTAAGACAGTATTGTTTGAGGCAGCTTGTTTCGATGGCACCAATATTCGTATCTCCAGTAAAAAGCTTGGTTTAAGAACGGACGCTTCTGCAAAATTTGAAAAGGGACTAGATCCTAATACGGCCGAGGAAGCGATTAACCGTGCTTGTCAGCTGATTGTAGAGCTTGGCTGTGGCGAAGTAGTTGGTGGAATGGTAGATGTATATCCAGAGAAGAGAGAACCTAAGAGAGTGGCTTTCTGTCCAGATAAAATCAATAAATTACTAGGCACTGATATATCCAAAGAGCAAATGATTGCTTATTTTGAGAAGATTGATTTGGGCTATGATGAAACAACTTCAGAAGTAATTGTGCCAACCTGGAGACAGGATTTAGAATGTATGGCTGATCTTGCAGAAGAGGTGGCAAGATTTTTTGGGTATGATAAGATTCCTGTGACTCTTCCATCCGGAGAGGCTATGGCAGGTATGTTATCCTTTAAGCAACGTGTAGAAAATGTAGCTAGAGATGTGGCAGAGCAGTTTGGTTTTAATGAAAGTATGAACTACTCTTTTGAAAGCCCTAAAGTATTTGATAAGCTATTAATTGATAAAGAGGATAAGTTAAGAGAAGCTGTTACCATCAGTAATCCATTAGGAGAGGATTATTCCATTATGAGAACCCTTCCACTTAACGGTATGTTGACCTCTCTAAGCACCAATTATAATCACCGTAATAAAGATGTTCGTCTTTATGAGATTGCCAATATTTATTTACCAAAGGCTCTTCCTTTGACAGAACTTCCTGATGAAAGAATACAGTTTAGCCTTGGAATGTATGGACAAGGGGATTTCTTTGATCTTAAGGGTGTGGTAGAAGAATTCCTTGTGAAGGTTGGAATGAAGCAAATGGTGACTTATAATCCGAGAGCCGGGAAGAACTTCTTACATCCTGGACGTCAGGCTGCTATCATTTATGATGGGGTAGTGCTTGGTTATATGGGTGAGGTTCATCCACAGGTACTTGATAACTACTCTATAGGAGATCGAGCTTATGTAGCAGTTTTTGATATGCCTCAGGTTGTGGAAAGAGCTACGTTTGACAGAAAGTACGAAGGTGTTACCAAGTTCCCATCTGTTACCCGTGATATTAGCTTAATGTTGAAAAAAGAGATTATGGTTGGGGATATCGAGGCAATTATTCGTAAGAATGGTGGACAATTCCTAGATAGCTATCATTTATTTGACATTTATGAGGGTAGTCAGATTCTTGAAGGATATAAATCCATTGCATATTCTATCAGCTTTAAGGCAAAGGATAGAACACTAGAGGATAAGGATGTTACTCCAGCAATGGATAAAATCATAAAAGCTTTAGAAGCAGCGGGTATTGAGCAGAGAAAATAACTATTTAGTGATAAACTTATTAATTATTTGAAATATTTGTAAATCATGGTATAATGAGGTTCTAGTATATAACAAGGTGGGAATATAAATGAGGGGAAGTAAATATGGGATTCATAAGAGACTTCTCTATGGCTCTTTCATCCTAGAAAGTGTTATTTTAATTTGCTATATAGTTACCGCTGTTGTACTAAAAGCAACATGGGCGCTATTGGTTTTTACAATTTGTGAGAGTTTATTCCTTCTAGTGCTTATTATAGTAGTGCTTGGTAGACAAGGGTATTTTACCTCTTTTAAAAGAAAACAAACATTAAAACAGGTAGATACCCATCTATCCGCTGCGGAGTTAGAGGATTGGGTTGATTTTAGTAATAGATTTAACCAAGAGCCTCTTGGAAAAGAAAGTACTTTAGATGCTTTTAGTGTAGTAGATACGCTAGAAAAGGCAGAGAAGCAATGGCAGAGAGAACGTCGTACAGAACGTGGTATTATGCAGTATGATAGGATTCTAGGCAATTATAAGGCCTATGTAACAACATGTTCTTTAAATATAAATCTCTCTGCAACTAGAGAATGTGAGCTAGATATTATACAATATATGATAAGAGACAATGCATCTATAAAGCATCAGGATAGTATCATACATTTTTGTATACGTCATGGAAGAACTAGAGGGATTGCTTTAGAAGCAATTGATCAATTATTAATTAAGAGAATTATTGTTATTGCAATGGAGGGTTCTCTTGATTACTATAGAATTAACTTGGGTTGGAATATTACTAGAGACATTCAAAAGGAAAAACGAGCTCTTATGGAGCAAGATAAAGAGAAAGTGATGAAGATAACGGAGTCTCCTAAAAAACAAGTCTTATCTCAAACTAAGGTTGAAAAGCAGGAGGCAGATGACATCGCTAAGACTGTATCCTATTACAGAGAACAGAGCAAAATGCAGCTGATAGAGTGTCTTTTGAGTGAGACAGAACCAGTTAGTATGCTAGAGATGCTTAATAAGCATAGGGAATTAGGGACTATTAATCGATTGAGTTTAGAAGAAATCATGAAGGAACTTGTGCAAAAAGGACAAGTTATCATTATCGAGGATGAATATCCAGTAAAATATAGATTGGTAAAAATATAAATTTACTAGTAGGTGATTTCTGGAATCTTTGTGAAATGTGATTTTTATGGAGTGAATATTTTGACTAACAAAGCAAAAAAGAGGACAAAGCTACTATTAGAAGTGTGCTTTATTATATATATAATTTTATTGTTTTATTTTCTATTTTTTTCTGATAAGTTTGGAAGAACGACATCTCGACAAGAATATACCTATAATATTATCCCTTTTCAGGAGATAAGAAGATTTATAAAATATAGAGAAATAATTGGTTTTGAAAGCTTTATGGTAAATATAGCGGGCAATATTTTGGCCTTTTGCCCATTTGGATTTTTTCTTCCGATACTTAATGATAAGAAGAGGGGAATGCTTTATGTGACCCTTGTCAGTTTTGAATTTTCTCTTCTTATAGAGTTAGTACAGCTCATTACAAGAGTAGGAAGTTATGATATTGATGATATCATTTTGAATACCATTGGAGGAATCCTTGGATATATTATATATTGTATCTGTTATTTTATATGGAAAAGGAGATTTGGAAAGCATGGAGTATCAAAAGAAAAAAGGTAGCTATATGTTTACCAATAAAAAGCATCCCGTGGAAGCTATTTTGGCTTTTGTTTTAGGTGTAATTATATTTATAACGATATGTGTACTCAGCTTTTATTCTAGTAAGTCAGGAGGGAATGGACCTTTTATTCTAGGAATTATAAGTTTTTGGGTAATGCTACTTTCTTTGTCTGCTTTTGTTATATCCCTTTTTTCTATGCGTAAAAAGGATGTATTTCGTTTGTTCCCAATTTTAGGTGCATTAACTAATGGATTTCTTTTTCTAGGGCTATTTCTTTTATATATGATAGGAGCAACTATATAAAGTAATCATAAATACAAATGAGTGGGGTGGAGTATGAGCAATTTAGGAATTTTAGTAGTGGATGATGACAAAGAGATAGCTAAATTAGTAGAGATACATTTAGTATCAGATGGTTATCAGGTTTTTATTGCCAACACTGCAGAAGAGGGCATTAAAATCTTAGAGGATCAGGACATTAAACTAGCCATTTTGGACATTATGATGCCAGGGATGGATGGGTTAGAGCTGTGTAGGAGAATTCGCAAGAAAAGTATGATTCCAATTATCTTTTTAAGTGCAAAATCCTCCGATTTAGATAAAATAAAGGGATTAGGGGCAGGCGCTGATGATTATGTTATTAAACCATTTAATCCATTAGAGTTAACAGCCCGGGTCAAATCCCAATTACGACGCTATACCAAACTGAATCCAGCTACACATGATTCGGTTAACGAGGATAAGGATATTAATATTGAGCACATTACTATTAATAAAGATGCTCATCGTGTCATTGCGTATGATAAAGAGGTTAAGCTAACACCGATTGAATTTGATATACTTTACCTATTAGCCACAAATTTGGGAAAGGTATTTAGCACCGAGGAGATCTTTGAATCTGTATGGAACGAAAAAATGTTTGAAGCCAATAATACTGTTATGGTACATATCAGGCGTTTGCGAGAAAAGATAGAGATGGATCCTAGAAATGCTGAAATCATACGGACAGTATGGGGAGTGGGATACAAGATTGAAAAATAGAAGAAGTGTATTTAAAAGCTTTCGATTTGAAATCATATTGTATAGTATTATAAGTCTTCTTTATACCTTAGTGACAGAAGTTATACTATATTGTCTTATTTACTATATAAAAGTCTTAATTGAAGGGTGGAATCTTGCGGGAGATCGTGGAATCAGCTTAACTGAGGCTATAAATCTCTTGTCCAATAAGCCAATTGAGAATGAAATTAGCTTTCTAGATGGTTCGTCTACTACTGGTCTGACTCATTCTCTAACCTCTGTACTTAGTATAAATAGAGATTATCTCCTCATCACTTTATTAATCGGTGTTGTAGTAGGTATGTTATTGTTTGTTATCTACTTTTTAATGTTAACGAGACGATTTTCCAACTATTTATATGAGATATCCGATGGGATTAAGGTTATAGCAGGAGGAAACTTCAACACTAGAATACGTGTTAAAAATGAGGACGAGTTTGCTGTTATTGCTGCTTCTATTAACAAGATGGCTGGTGATATCAGTGATATGATGGAAAATGAGCGAAGAAGTGAGGAGTTAAAGCACGAGCTTATAACTAATGTAGCCCATGATTTGCGAACGCCCCTTACTTCTATTATAGGATATCTTGAATTGGCAAAAGAGGATAAAGTTGAGCCAGAGGAGAGGACAAGATTTCTTTCCATTGCTTATGAAAAATCTAAACGCTTAGAGAATATGATAGAGGATTTATTCAGCTATACAAAGTTCACGTCCGGTGAAGTTAAGGTTCAGAAGCGTAAATTGGATTTGGTTAAGTTTCTTGAACAAATGGTGGAAGAATTCTATCCAAGTTTTCAAGATTCAGGTCTTAACTATGAACTTGTTGTCAAGGAGAAACATCTAGAGGTAGAGGCGGATGGAAGTCTTTTGGCTAGGGCAGTGGCAAACCTCATTGGCAATGCGGTCAAATATACAAAGCGTGGGGAAAAGATAAGTATTGAGTTAATTGCCTATTCCAATGTGGCAACAGTTGTAATTACCAATTATGGTGCTGAAATTCCACAGAAGGATTTGCCATACATCTTTGATAAGTTCTATAGAGTGGAATCTTCCAGGTCTGAGGCTACAGGTGGTACTGGCTTAGGGCTTGCTATTGCTAAATCAATTATTAAAATGCACAATGGTGATCTTACAGCAATCAGTGAGCAAGGAAATACCAAATTTATGATAGAATTGCCCTATTAAATTAATGCTCTCTTTAGAAT
>JAEZQN010000013.1 GCA_023441145.1 Bacillota bacterium | reverse complement strand
AATCTTACTATGGAGCTTAAGAGAGGAGACCGAATCGTTCTTCAAGGCGTGAATGGCTGTGGAAAATCCAGTATCATTAAAGCGATTTTATCATCACCAGGAGTCCAGGTGTTAAATCAGTTTTCCTCCTGTTATAAGGAGACAACAGAACATGAGGCTCTAAGAAGGGAAAGTGGTAGCAAAGAGGTGGCAAGTGGGCTTGTTATCTCCTATATCAATCAGGATAGTTCGTTTTTGAGAGGGAGTTTGGACCAATATATTGAGAGTCTAGGTCTTAGCAACAGTATGTTTAAGACTATATTAAGACAACTTGATTTTGAAAGGGTGCAGTTTGAAAAAGAAATGGAGGAGTATTCAGAAGGTCAGAAGAAGAAAGTCCTTTTGGCGGGAAGTTTGTTGCAGGAAGCACATCTTTATATCTGGGATGAGCCTCTTAATTATATTGATGTTTTTTCTAGAATGCAAATTGAGGAACTAATCCTTAACTATCAACCAACCATGCTTCTAGTAGAGCATGATGAATTCTTTTGTGAGAAAATAGCAACGTCTATTCAAAAAATTGACAAGTAGGATATAATATAATTTATACAATAGTAAGAGTTTATATATGGAGGATTTATGAAAGCTATAAAACGTACGTTAAAGATGTTACTTCTTGCCGTAGTGCTCAGTTTTACACTAGTAGGCTGTGGGAAGGATACGATAGAGGACAGCCAGGATATGGGGAAGGCGATTGCCAAGTTTTTAGAGGTAGATAAGGTTAACCTTTGCTCTACAAAGGTATTGAATAATTATAACTATGTTTGCTTTTATTATAAGGGTGCAACTGATCAGGAAAGTGGTTATAGCTATGCAGCGTTTCGTAAGACGGCTACAGGAGGCTATGTACTGGAGTTTGCCCAAGTGCCATCGAAGCTAATTCCTATGGCAGAGGGTATAGGAGCAGCTTATTTTGATGACCATCTTATCTTGGTATCTTCCAATGAAAAGTTGGATAAGATACACCTAAGTGGAGAAATTGAGGAAGAAGTTAGGGTGAAAAAGACTCCATATATTTATGCCATAGACATTTTTCGAGGAAGTGATATTGCTAAGGATGTAAAGTGTAGCTTCTACGATAAAAATGGGGACGAGATTAAGTAATACAGGTAGGTGAGGATAGAGTAGCATGAAGAAAGAGAATAATAATAGTGTTGGAAGGGTTGCGATTGCAGCCCTTAGTGTATTGATTCAGATTATTTGGATTATAGGCCAAGTATGGAAATTGAATGCATACTATATCTATTTTTCTTGGTTTACCCAGTTAATAGCAGTACTTCTAGTAATACGAATCTATACGGAATCGGACTATTCTACTATTAAAACCCCATGGATGATTCTTCTCCTCGTTATTCCTTTTGTGGGAGTGTGTTTCTATTTTCTATTTGGTAAGCCAGGGGTTCGTGGAAGGATAAAGAAGCAATTTCATGGTGCTTGGGACAGAGTACAAGAGGTTTTATATCAAGATAATAAGGTGCTTCATAGATTAAAGGAGACAAACCTTTCCGTCGGTAATCAGGCGGGTTATGCCTCTCAGTATGGTGGTTATCCTGTTTATGATAATACAGACGTTACCTTTTATTCTGAGGCATCCATAGCCATTGAGGCTCAGAAGCAGGAGCTAAAAAAGGCCAAGCATTTTATTTTTATGGAGTATCATGCCATAGAGGATTCTACCTCTTTTCATGCCATAGAAGAGATTCTAGTAGCTAAAGTAAAGGAAGGGGTAGAGGTTCGATTACTTTATGATGATGTTGGTAGTGTAGGATTTATTAGCCGACCTTTTGTAAAGCGAATGCTTGAGCAGGGAATTCAGTGTCATGTATTCAATCCCATTATTCCAGTGTTAAATGTCTTCATGAATAATCGTGATCATAGAAAAATTACAGTAATCGATGGTAGAGTTGGGTTCACAGGAGGCTATAATCTGGCAGATGAGTACTTTAATCTTGTGAAACCTTATGGCTACTGGAAGGACACTGGAATCAAGCTAGAAGGGGATGCAGTTCGAAGCTTGACAGCCATCTTCTTAGAGAATTGGGATGCTAGGAAGGATGCAAAACAAGAGATTGTGGAGTATTTTCCAGAGACAGGCTATGTGGCCAAGGAGTCAACCTATGTACAGCCTTACGCCAATAGTCCATTAAAGAAGGAACACTTAGCAGAAAATATCTACCTTAATATGATAAAAACGGCATCAAAGTATTTATATATCACCACGCCGTATTTGATTTTAGATGAAGTAATGAATGCGGAATTGGGCTTAGCTGCAAAGCGTGGGGTAGATGTCCGTATTATCACTCCCGGCATTCCAGATAAAAAGCTAGTTTATAAAATGACACGCTCCTACTATGCAGGCCTTGTAAAACAGGGAGTTCGGATTTACGAGTATACACCAGGGTTTATGCATTCAAAACAGTTTTTAGCGGATGATGAAAGTGCCATTGTAGGAACCATTAACCTTGATTATCGTAGTATGTATCTGAATTTTGAAAATGCTACGTATTTCTATGGTGGTTCAGCAATTCAGACAATAAAACAAGATTTTTTGAACGTATTTCCAGCTTGTGAGGAAGTAACTGAGAAATACAGTCAGCCTAAGTTTGCAAGACTTGGACTTAGTCAGTGTCTGTTACGTTTATTTGCTCCATTAGTATAAGAATCCTAGTGTAAGAAGAAAGGCAACAGGATATGAAGAAGAGAGAATGGCTTAGTATTCCTAATCTTATGGGATATCTGCGTCTTGCTCTAGCATTGGTGTATTTTTTCTTAGTAGTAAGGGCACAGACCAATAAAGATTATTATGTAGCAGCTGTAATCATAGGGATATCTATGGTTACAGATTTTTTTGATGGGAAAATTGCTAGAAGGTTTCATATGGTCACAGACTTAGGAAAGGTACTGGATCCCTTAGCGGATAAGGTTACCTTAGGAATGATTGCCCTAAGTTTTATCTGGCGTTACCCTCTAATGGAAAAGGTACTACTATTATTTCTCATAAAAGAGGGATTTATGTTAGTGGCAGGGATGCTACTGATGAAGTATGGTTGGAAGACCGACGGAGCTACTAGGTACGGTAAGGTCTGTACGGCCACTATGTATCTAATTGGTTTTCTTTTACTTGCTAAACCAGAGCTATCCATACTAGTTGTTAATACCCTTCTTCTAATAGAAATGATTGTCATGGTAATTACTTTATTTTCTTATATCGAACTTTATCTTCAGATTGCCTTTTGTATACGGGCAGGAAGAGCGGTGCAGGATATTGATTGGAAAGCCCTTTCTACTAGCAGAAAGAAAAGGCATAAATATTTAAGGCGAGGATTTTGTTTTACGATAGTCTGCTTTGCTGTCTATGTGGTGGTAGGAGCCATCTATCCATTCTCGTCAGCTCCCAAAGTATCTGAGGTGACAAAACAGAACTTTCATGCCGAGGATTTTTATAGTGACACCGTAGGAAGTGACCGAGCTACTATTATTGAAGATAATGAGAATGCCCTAGAGATTAGACTCCAGATGATAGCAGGGGCAAAGGAGAGTATTATTCTCTCAACCTTTGATATTCGCACTGATGATGCTGGCAAAGATATTTTAGCAGCTCTGTTGGATGCTTGTGACCGTGGAGTTAAAGTAGAGCTATTTGTAGATGGATTTAATTCTTGGTTGAATATGGAGTATAATCCTTATTTTATGGCACTATCCACCCATACCAATGGAAAAATCATTCTATACAATAAGCTAAATCTCCTAAGTCCAGGATCTATTATGGGAAGGATGCATGACAAGTATCTACTAGTAGACAATACAGCATATTTGCTAGGAGGTAGAAATACCTTTAACTATTTCTTAGGTAGCTATGAAGGTCATGAAAATTTCGATAGAGATGTTTTAGTTTATAATACAGGTGGTATCGACAGCTCTATTTATGAACTTCTAACCTATTATGAGGAAATTACATCTTTGGATTGTTGTGAGACCTTTTGTGAGGATTCCTCTTTGGCATGGCATCCGAGTGTGAAACGTGCAAAGAAGGAATTAGAAGTAAGGTATCAGGAGCTAACAAATAATCGACCTGAACTATTTGACAAGGGCTATGATTATCAAGGAAATACTTGTGAGACTAATGTGATTCATCTTCTCAAGAATCCAACTCATACTGGGATTAAAGAACCCATTGTATTTGAACAGCTTATGAGGTTAGCAAATCAGGCAAAGGCAGATGTAACCATACATACGCCTTATTTGATTTGTAATGAAGCAATGTATGAAGAGCTAATAGCTTTGGGCAGTAAGGCTAGCGTCATGTTCAATTCAGCCGCCAATAATGGCAATTTATTTGCCGCTGTAGATTATATGAACCATAAAGAAGATATTATAGGTACTGGAGTTAAGGTTCTTGAGTATGAAGGTGGGGTATCCTACCATGGCAAAAGTATTGTCATAGACGACGAGTTATCCATCATTGGAACCTTTAATATCGATATGAGAAGTATGTATATTAATACGGAGCTTATGGTGGTGATAGACAGTAAAGAATGTAACAGGCAGCTCAGAAAAAGCATGTCAGAGTATGAAAAAAGTGCTGCTACGGTACAGGATATGAATACCTATAGTTCCTATCCTAAGGATATAACAAGGGGAGAACTGTCCACTAAGAAGAAAATAGTACACCAGTTATTTGGGTGGGTATTGGATCGGGTACGGTTTCTACTATAAGAAATAGAATGAAAGTAATAATTGCATAGAATGTAGAGAATACTATACGTAAACTTAATTTATTATGTATAGGAGGTTCTAGTATGGGTGTGTATGATATAGGTGCTTTGCCAGTAGGCTTTGGATTTAAACTAGCGATGGATGTTGCAGCTATGGAAAAATTCTCAGCATTAAGTGAAGAGGAGAAGAACGATTTAATCGCTTATGTACAAGGTGGAAGCACCTCAGAAGAGGCTGAACAGCGAGTAGAGGAAGCAATTGGGAGACTCCATTAAGTCATCTAAAAACCCTTTGTTGACCTTAGAAAGGGTAGCAGATATAATAGGCATATAC
>JAEZQN010000404.1 GCA_023441145.1 Bacillota bacterium | reverse complement strand
TGGAGTGGATATCAGCGATGTAAATAAACTGATGAAACAGTTTGAACAGGGCAAGAAGATGATGAAGCAGATGTCTGGAATGATGTCTGGCAAAGCAGGCAAACGTGGACGCTTTAAGCTTCCATTTGGCTTATAATTTGTTAGTAATTTGTTTTTAAAACAAATTCATATATATTTATTACATTAATTTGTAATAACACATTTAATCTAAGGAGGTGAAAACATGGCAGTAAAAATTAGATTAAAAAGAATGGGACAAAAGAAAGCTCCTTTCTATAGAATTATTGTAGCTGACTCCAGATCCCCAAGAGATGGTAAATTCATTGATCAGATTGGAACTTATGATCCAACAGTAGAGCCAAGTGCTTTCAATATCAATGAAGAAGCAGCTAAAAAGTGGTTAGCTAACGGTGCACAACCAACTGATACAGTAAACAAATTATTTAAAAATGCTGGTATCCTTTAATTTGGAACATGTAACTAGTTTCGATTTTATTGCAGTTCAATTTTGTTTACTCCCTATCGTTGCTTATATCATATAAGTCGAGGTGAGATGTAATGAAAGAATTAGTTGAAGTAATTGCTATGTCACTAGTTGATCATCCAGAAGAAGTTGTAGTTACTGAAAACGAAACTGATAATTCAATTACAATTGAATTAAAAGTATCTTCAGACGACATGGGCAAAGTAATCGGTAAACAAGGTCGTATTGCTAAGGCCATTCGTACAGTTGTAAAAGCAGCTGCTGCTAAAGATGATAAGAAGGTTATTGTTGAGATTCAACAGTAAAGAAGAGGGCTGTGGTGCGTAATGTACTGCAGTCCTTTTGAACAATTAAGGAGAGAGTATGGAATCATTACTACGTGTCGGCATTATAGCCAATACCCATGGAATCCGTGGGGAAGTAAAAGTATATCCAACAACTGATGATATAAGTCGCTTTAAGGATTTAAAGCATGTAATCCTAGACACTGGTAAAGAGAAAAAGGAGCTTACCATTACTGGTGTTAAATATTCAAAGCAAACTGTGATTTTAAAGTTTAAGGAATTTGATAATATTAATGACATTGAACGTTTCAAGGGTTGTGATTTATTAGTTACCCGTGAAAATGCAGTTCCTCTAGATGAAAATGAGTTCTTTATTGCAGATTTAATTGGATGTAAGGTGCTCACAGAAGAAGGGGAGGAATTAGGATCCCTGTCTGACGTTATTACCACAGGAGCCAATGACGTCTATGTGGTAGAAACTAAGCAGGGTGAAGAAATTTTACTTCCTTATATTGAAGACTGTATAAAATCAATCGATATTGAGAATAAAACTATAATAGCACACATTCTTCCTGGGCTATTGGATTAGTAGTAAGAGGAGTTAATATGAAATATTATGTGCTTACCTTGTTTCCAGAGATGATTGAACAAGGCTTTAATACAAGCATTACAAAACGGGCTTTAGAACGGGATATACTAAGACTCACTACCATTAATATTCGCGATTTTTCAGAGAATAAGCATATGAAGGTGGATGACTATCCTTATGGTGGTGGCGCAGGTATGGTTATGCAACCAGGTCCAGTTTACAGTTCCTATAAAGCTGCAAAAAAGATGATTGTTAAGCAATCTGATAATGAAGTTCCAACTCGCGTAATCTACCTGTCACCACAGTGTAAGGTGTTTAACCAAACTATGGCAGAAGAGTTGGCAAAAGAAGAGAATCTGATCTTTTTATGTGGTCATTATGAAGGGATTGATGAACGTGTCCTTGAAGAAATTGTAACAGATGAGATTTCTATTGGAGACTACGTTTTAACTGGCGGAGAATTACCTTCTCTTGTTATTATGGATGCTATTTCAAGATTGGTACCAGGAGTATTAAATAATGATGTTTCAGCGGAAACGGAAACCTTTTATGATAATCTATTGGAATATCCTCAGTATACAAGACCGGATGAATTTCATGGTAAAAAGGTTCCTGATGTTCTATTGTCTGGCCACCATAAAAATATTGAAAAATGGAGAAGGCTTCAGTCCATCGATCGTACGATTATGAAACGCCCGGATTTATTAGAAAAAGCGAATTTAACCAAGGAAGAAAAAAGTTATTGCAAAAGCAAACAATCTATGCTAAAGTAAGAATGTTGTGAGATGAAAAGGTGTTCCTCTGTTACTTTAAGCGTATTAAGAACATCCAAATTTGAAGGAGGTGACACAAATGAACGAAATTATTAAGAATATTGAAGCAGCTCAGTTAAAGAGCGAAGTATCAAGCTTTAATGTAGGCGATACTGTTAAAGTATATGCAAAAGTAAAAGAAGGAAATCGTGAAAGAACTCAGATTTTCGAAGGCGTTGTTTTAAAGAGACAAAACGGTGGCGCTAGAGAAACTTTTACTGTAAGAAAGAGCTCTAACGGAATCGGCGTTGAGAAAACTTGGCCATTACATTCTCCAATCGTTGAGAAAATTGAAGTTGTTAGATATGGTAAAGTAAGAAGAGCAAAACTTAACTACTTACGTCAACGTGTTGGTAAGAGAGCTAAGGTTAAAGAATTAGTAAAATAATTCAAATTTGAATGCTTATTTAGAAATTATAAGAATTCTCAAGGGACAAATTCTCATTTGTCCCTTTTTTATAATGTTTCACTTAATAAATAATTCACTCTATGCTATAATAAATAAAACAAGATAGGTAAAGGAGTTTTATATGGACTTCGATTTTGATAGAGAAAGCAGATGGCCTGGAGTCAAAAAGGTTTTAATAAAGGTCTTAATTTGGGCTGGACAGATAGCAGCAGCAATGTTACTTGCCTATTTCTTTGTTAACTTCTGTATTCAACGTATTGGTGTAGTAGGTGATTCTATGACTCCTACCTTAAAGGCGGGAGATTCTATTATTGTGAATAAAGCAATTTATAGAATTACTGAGCCAAAGCGATTTGATGTTATTGTATACAAACAAAAAGGTGAGGAGCATAACTATTACAGTGTAAGACGTATTGTTGGTTTGCCAGGAGAGACCATTCAAATTAAGGATGGTAGAATTTATATTGATGATTTGGTGCTAGATGAGACAATTCAGGTAGAGAATATAGTAAATCCAGGTATAGCAAAGAATCCATATGTATTAGAGGACAATGAGTATTTTGTTCTAGGTGATAATAGAAATGACAGTGTAGATAGCCGATTTGCTAGTATTGGAACTATCGTAAAGGATGAGATTGTTGGTAAGGCATGGATTAGACTTAAGCCATTTGGCTTTGTAAGTTCCTTAAATCTGATATTAGAGGATGACGAATAGAGAGGTAATAATATGCATTTTCAATGGTATCCTGGACATATGACGAAAGCAAAGCGTCAGATGCAGGATGATATTAAACTTATAGATGTAGTAATTGAACTTGTGGATGCGAGAATTCCACTTAGTAGTAAGAATCCAGATATTGATCAGTTAGCCCAGAACAAATCTAGAGTAATTCTTCTGAATAAAACCGATTTAGCAGATGAAGAGCAGACGAAAGTTTGGCAAGAGTGGTATGAGAAGAAAGGCTTTTTTGTAGTTAAAGTAAATTCTAGAAATGGGAATGGTGTAAAATCTGTACAGGATACAGTTATGCAAGCTTGTAAGGAAAAGATTGAGAGGGATCGCAGAAGAGGAATCTTAAATCGACCTGTCAGAGCCATGATAGTAGGGATTCCTAATGTAGGTAAATCTACTTTTATTAACAGTTTTGCTGGAAAAGCATGTACAAAGACAGGAAATAAACCAGGTGTTACTAAAGGAAAGCAATGGATTAAATTAAATAAGAATGTTGAATTATTAGATACCCCTGGTATCCTATGGCCAAAATTTGAAGATCAGAATGTTGGTCTAAGACTAGCCTTTATTGGTTCTATTAAGGATGATTTAATACCTTCTACTGATTTGGCTTATGAGTTTATTAAGTTTATTGTGAATTCCTATCCTGGTCTTTTAGAGGCTAGATATGGGATTGAGCAATCTGAGGATGCTCTTAGTATCCTACGTGCCATCGCTGAAAAACGTTCCTGTAGATCAAAGGGAAATGAATTAGATTTAGATAAGGCTGCCAACATCATAATTGATGACTTTAGAAGTGGTAAGCTAGGAAAGATAACTTTAGAGACTCCTACTTAAATTCTAACGAATAGTTGGTAATAGCCTAAGAATTGTAATGATAGAAGCTAAGGGGTGCTGAAATGAAGAACAGAGAAGTAATTGAAGACAGTTTAGACTTTTGTAAAGACATCAAATATTACGAAACAGACGATAACAGTTTTCTGTTCGACACTAAAAATTATCCAAATTTAAAAGAATATATAAAATGGATGGACCATACCGACTCCTCTATTGCAAAAGACTTTCAAGAATTTGAAGATGTGTTAGATTTAACAGATCGATATCCTGATAACAAATATGTGGGAGCTAATGATAGGAAAGCTCCCCAGTCCACCTCGAAAGCACTCCTGTCGTTTCTAATAGAAATGATGTTGTGTGTGGCTATTTCTGTAGGGATAGTTTTTCTGGTATCTAATTTTGTAGTAACTCATACGAAAGTTGTTGGCCATTCCATGGAGGACACTCTTCATGATGGTGAATTCCTTTTTATCAATCGTCTCACCTATCAATTCAGTGATCCTGAGCAATTTGATATTATTGTATTTCAGCACAATGATGATGAGAAATACATAAAGAGAGTGATTGCTTGTCCAAATCAAACTGTTCAAATTGTAAATGGGGACATCTATGTGGATGGTAAAGTGGTGAATGAAAACTACGGCAATGCCACTATAGTTGATCCAGGTATTGCAGAGAATCCAATTACTTTAGGAGATGATGAGTACTTTGTATTAGGAGATAACCGAAACAATAGTTCTGATAGTCGTACTAGTAGTGTTGGTTTAATCAAACGGGATAATATTGAAGGAAAGGTTCTGCTTAGGTTCTATCCGTTTAATAAGTTTGGAACTGTGGAATAAAAGGTTATTATAATGAAAAGTTTAGCCGAGATAAAAAGTGAACTAAGTAATGCTTCAAAAGAGGAATGCAAGATTCTTATTGAAGAATTAAGACATGACTCTAGAGCAGGAGTACAAAAGCTCATAGAAAAATACGAAAAAGAAGAGCAGAAGCTACTTCAGGAGATCACACGTATTGAAGCCATGAAGTACTATGAAAAACAATTTATTAATGCTGATTATATCTGTGGAATTGATGAAGTAGGAAGAGGCCCTCTTGCAGGTCCTGTTGTCGCTGGAGCCGTGATTTTAGATAAGAATAAGGATATTTACTATCTTAACGATTCTAAAAAGCTTTCTGAAGCCAAACGAGAAGAATTAGCAGTGATTATTAAAGAGCAAGCCATTGAGTATCAACTTGGAGTGGTTGCACCTTCTGTTATTGATGATATTAATATTCTACAAGCTACCTATAAAGCGATGCAAAGCGCTGTTAATGCTTTTATACACACACCAGATGTGTTACTTAATGATGCTGTCATCATTCCTGAACTAAAAATGCAACAGGTGAAGATTATAAAAGGAGATGCAAAAAGTGTTAGCATAGCAGCTGCCAGTATTATAGCAAAGGTAGAAAGAGACCATATGATGATGGAATATGATAAACTATATCCAGAGTACGGATTTGCAAGAAACAAAGGATATGGTAGTGCAGAACATATTGCAGCACTAAAAAAATATGGTCCTTGTCCAATCCATCGTACCACATTCATTAGAAACTTTTTATAAGCTTTCTTGTAAAGGGGGATTTTTATGAACCTAAAACATAAGTTTGGCAAAGAAAATAAAGAAAAGACTGCTATAGCTTTACAATATGAGGTTGGAGATGATGCTCCTAAAATCATTGCGTCGGGCAAAGGCTATGTTGCTGAGCGAATAGTAGATATTGCAGAAAAGGAAGCAATTCCAATTCATCAGGATGCTCCTTTAGCAGGTACCTTAAGTAAATTAGAAATAGGCGATTATATTCCCAAAGAACTTTATGAGGTTGTGGCAGAGATATTAGTTTATGTAGATAACATGGATCATTTAAAACAAAAATTAGCTTCTGGTAAGAAACCGAATTAATACAATGGACGAATCCTTATGGTAGGAAATATACTCTTTAAGTACTATACAATTTAGAGGTAAGGAAAAGCTATGTATAACAAAAGAACCATAGGATCAGACAAAGAAATGCTAGCTGCCAAATATCTGACAGAGCATGGGTATATTATTTTAGAACAAAATTTCTATACCCGCCACGGGGAGATTGATATTATTGCTATGAACCAAAATTACCTAGTGTTTGTAGAGGTAAAATATCGAACCTCATCAAAAATTGGTATGCCTGAGGAAGCAGTGACTCAAAGAAAGCAAAATTCCATAATACATGCAGCAAAGTATTATCTATATAGACATGGAATATCCTTTGATACTCCATGTCGTTTTGATGTAATCGTCATTCTAAACGATAACATCACACTATATAAAAATGCCTTTGACATGCCAGGAAACTATTGATTTTATAGTGTAGTAGGCATTAACATAGATTTAGGAAGGAAATATAAAATGACAGAATATAGTCCTGAACTTTTATTTGACGTAACGAAAGACACAACAACTTATAACTACTGTAATTCTGTTAATAATATATCTTATAACAATAATAATTCAACAATAAAGCTTAATAGTGAGGTCTCTACTCCTTATTTATACTTTACTGAGTTTAGTCGTATTCCCTATATAAAACATGGATTTTCTACTCGTTTAGGTGGGGCAAGTAAGGGTGTATTTAATTCTTTAAACCTAAGCTTTTCCAGAGGAGATGATGAGGAATGCGTAAAGAGTAATTATGACCGACTATTAGATAGTTTAGACTTGTCCAATACCTCTCTTGTGTTTTCTGATCAAGTTCATGATATAAAGATACACCAGGTTGTAAAGGATGACCCTTGTATCACAAACTGCTATGAAAAGCATCTTACCGGAGTAGATGGTCTGATTACTAATGTCCCTAATGTAACCCTAATTACCTCCTATGCAGATTGCGTTCCCCTTTATTTTGTAGACCCAGTCCATAAAGCAATTGGTCTTAGTCACTCTGGTTGGAAGGGTACAGTAAATAAAATTGGACAAAAGACGTTGGAAGCGATGAAGAACGCCTATGGTACAAAACCTCAGGATGTTATTTGTGCGATTGGTCCTTCTATTTGTTTTGATTGCTATGAAATCAGCCTAGATGTTGCCAATGAATTCAAAAAGGCCTTTTCTAAAGATGTCGCTGATAAAATCTTATATAAAAAGAATGAGGAGAAATTTCACTTGGATTTATGGCTTGCCAATCAAGAGATTCTAAAGGAAGCTAAAGTCTTACCACAAAATATAGTGAATAGTAACCTTTGTACTTGTTGTAACAGTACACTATTATTTTCTCATAGAGCTAGTAATGGACAAAGAGGTAATTTGGCAGCATTTCTTTCTCTTTCAACAAATGATGACGGTAACAAGGAGGCTTTATAATGGAAGCGAAAAAGAGACCATCCACTGGTCATTTAATAGATAACGTAGAACCTGGTAGTATAGCAGATGAACTAGAAATTAAACCGGGTGATATCTTGTTAAAGATAAACAATCAAGATATTAAGGATGTATTTGATTATCATTACTTGATAAATGATGAATTCTTAACTGTGTTAATACAAAAGCCTAACAATGAAGAGTGGGAGCTTGAAATTGAGAAAGATTATGAACAGGATCTAGGCATCTCATTTAGTGAAAGTCTTATGGATAGTTACTGTTCTTGTAGGAATAAGTGTGTCTTCTGTTTCATTGATCAGAATCCTAAGAAAATGAGAGAAACAATTTACTTTAAAGATGATGATGCAAGACTCTCTTTTCTTCAAGGAAATTATATTACCTTAACCAATATGAAGAATGAGGATATTGAACGAATTATTCGATACAGGCTCGAACCAATTAATATTTCTGTTCATACTACTAATCCTGAACTTCGTGTTAAGATGCTAAACAATCGTTTTGCTGGAGAAGCCTTAGAAAAAATCAAAATGCTTCATGATAATGATATAACAATGAACAGCCAGATTGTATTATGTAAGAATTGGAATGACAAGGAAGAATTGGATCGTTCTATTAGAGACCTTTCAGAAATGTATCCTTCTATGAAATCTCTTTCCGTAGTCCCTCTAGGGAAAACGAAATATCGAGAAGGCTTAACTGATTTGGAGTCCTTTACGAAAGAGGATGCAGGCAAAGTCTTAGATCAAATCCACAGTTGGCAAGATAAATTATACCCACAATTAGGTTCTAGATTTGTATTTGCTAGCGATGAATGGTATATTAAAGCTGGGTATGATATACCTACTGCCGACTATTATGAAGGTTATGGACAAATAGAGAATGGTGTTGGTATGATGAGGTCCTTTATAGACGAGGTAGAGGAGTACCTTAAAGCACTTAATAGTAATCCCAAAGCTCGTAAGGTATCCCTTGTAACTGGAGTCTTAGCTTATGATATGATAAAAGAACTTCTTGATAAGTTACATCAAAGATTTCCTCAGATTGAGACGAAGTTATACTGTATTGAGAATCATTTTTATGGTCCGGAGATAACCGTAACGGGATTATTAACTGGACAAGATATTATTGAGCAATTAAAGGGTAAGGATTTAGGAGAATATCTTATGCTCCCTAATGTATTATTACGTAGTGGAGAAGAGGTTTTATTAGATGATATTACAGTAAATGATATTCAAAATGCTTTACAAACCTCAATTCGTATTGTACAATCAGACGGAAAGTCTTTTGTTGATACTATTATTACCAACAAATAAGGAGAAAATTATGAGTAAACCCATAGTAGCTATCGTGGGACGACCTAATGTAGGAAAATCCACGTTATTTAATACGCTAGCCGGTGATAAGATTTCTATAGTAAAAGATACTCCCGGTGTTACAAGAGATCGAATTTATGCAGATGTAAACTGGTTAGACCATCAGTTTACAATGATTGATACTGGCGGTATAGAGCCAGAGAGTACAGATCTAATCTTATCCCATATGAGACGTCAGGCAGAGATTGCTATCGAAACAGCTGATGTAATTATTTTTGTAGTGGATGTAAGACAAGGCTTGGTAGATGCGGACTTTAGAGTAGCAGATATGCTTCGTAAATCTCATAAGCCAATTGTACTTGTTGTAAATAAAGTAGATAATTTTGACAAGTTTATGCCTGATGTATATGAATTTTACAATCTAGGTATTGGCGATCCTCAGCCTGTTAGTGCTTCTTCTAAATTAGGATTAGGCGATATGCTTGATGAGGTGGTAAATCACTTTAACAAAGAGGATACCACGGAAGAAGAGGATGATAGACCAAGAGTGGCTATCGTTGGTAAACCAAATGCAGGAAAATCCTCTATTATCAACAAGTTATTAGGGGAAGATCGTGTTATTGTATCTGACATTGCAGGAACTACTAGAGATGCTATCGATACTTCAATTGTATGGAACGAGAAAGAATATGTCTTTATTGATACCGCTGGACTTCGTAGAAAAAGTAAAATCAAAGAAGATATCGAACGATATAGTATTATACGTACTGTAACGGCAGTTGAACGTGCAGACGTGGTTCTTGTAGTTATTGATGCAGAAGAAGGCGTAACAGAACAGGATGCTAAGATTGCTGGTATTGCCCATGAACGCGGAAAAGGTATTATTATTGTTGTGAACAAATGGGATGCCATTGAGAAAAATGATAAAACCATTTACAAATACACACAGGATGTACGAGATATCCTATCCTTTTGCCCATATGCGGAGATTTTATTTATCTCTGCGAAAACAGGACAAAGAATGGTTAAGATCTTTGACAGCATTGAACTTGTTATACAGAATCAGAATCTTCGTGTGGCAACTGGTGTGCTAAACGAAATCCTTGTAGAGGCTACTTCCATGCAGCAGCCACCTTCAGACAAAGGTAGAAGATTAAAAATTTACTACATTACCCAGGTTTCAGTTAAGCCACCAACCTTTGTAATCTTTGTAAATGATAAAAAACTGATGCATTACTCTTATACACGTTATATTGAAAATAAAATACGTGAGGCCTTCGGATTTTCTGGAACCTCTCTTAAATTCATTGTAAGAGAAAGAAAGGATAATGAATAATGTTAGCAAATATCATTTTTTGTCTAATTATCGGCTATGCCTTCGGATGTTTTTCCACAGGTTATATTTGTGGTAAAAAGCAAAAGGTAGATGTAAGAGCACATGGAAGTGGTAATATTGGTACCACTAACACACTTCGTACATTGGGTATTAAAGCAGGCGTATTGACACTTGTAGGAGATATATTAAAGGCAATAATACCTATTGTCATCCTTTGTATCTCCTATAAAAAAACGAATCAACCATTATCAAGGGACTTAGTAGTCCTTTACACAGGACTTGGAGTTGTGTGTGGACACAATTTCCCATTTTGGCTTAAATTTAAAGGTGGAAAAGGCATTGCCGCCATGGCGGGTGTTATTATTGCTTTTAACCCATGGATTACCATAACTGAAATGATACTGTTTATTGCCATAGTTTTAATTACTAGATATGTATCATTAGGATCCCTTGTTGTTGCAACAGTTTTACCAATTAGCGTTCTTATTGGATACAGAAATGATCCTGATTACCTACATATGGTAATTATATGCTGTATCTTAATGCTATTAGCCTTTTTTAAACATCGTGGAAATATAAAGCGTTTACTAACCGGTACGGAACATAAATTTGGCGAAAAAAAAGCTTAGGAAAAAGGAGTAACTATGAAACAGATTGGAATTATTGGAGCCGGCAGTTGGGGAACTGCATTGGCTATACTTTTGGGTAATAAAGGGATAGACGTTGTTCTTTGGTCAAAGATAGAAGCAGAAATAGACCTTCTTAAGAAGCATAGGGAACATATCGAGCGCCTACCAGGTGTGAAATTACCAGATAATATTGAGCTTACCACAGACTTGCAGTATGCATGTGCTAATAAGGATATTCTTGTAATGGCAGTTGCGTCTCCTTATGTAAGAGCTACCGCACATGATATGAAGCCTTTTATTAAAGAGGGACAGGTTATTGTAGACGTAGCTAAGGGAATTGAAGAGAGCACACTTATGACCTTATCTCATGTCATTGAGGACGAACTTCCAATGGCTGATGTTGCAGTACTTAGTGGACCAAGTCATGCAGAGGAAGTATGTAAAGGAATTCCATCCTCTTGTGTAGCAGGTGCAAAAACAAGAAAAACAGCGGAATTAATTCAAGATGCATTTATGACGGAAACATTCCGTGTATATACAAGTCCAGATGTTATCAGTATTGAGCTAGGAGGTTCCTTGAAAAATGTTATCGCTTTAGCTGCCGGAATTACTGATGGCCTTGGTTTTGGTGATAATACAAAAGCAGCTCTTATGACTAGAGGTATCGCAGAAATCAGTCGTTTAGGTATGAAAATGGGTGGTTCTCTAGAGACCTTCTCTGGTTTGTCTGGAATCGGTGACTTAATTGTTACCTGTACAAGCGTTCATAGTCGTAACCGAAAAGCAGGTTATTTAATTGGTAAGGGCTATACCATGAAGGAAGCTATGGATGAGGTAAAACAAGTTGTAGAAGGTGTGTACTCCGCCAAAGCAGCACTTGCTTTATCTAAAAAATATAATGTATCCATGCCAATAGTAGAACAAATCAACTTGGTTTTATTTGAAAATAAATCCCCAAGGGAAGCTGTAAGTAATTTGTTATTACGAGATAAAGTAAGCGAATACCAAACACTAACCTGGGAAGATTAATAGTAACTATGCTGACCCCCAATCGTTAAACCAAAGTCTAACGATTGGGGGGCTTTTTAATTTACTCACTCATTTTGATGATTAAAACGAAAAACACCTTCAACATAAAACATATTTTATTCTACTAATGCATAAAATTTATTAGTGAATATAGAAAGGGGTATTCTTATGGATATGTTTGATGTATATAAAGATATACAAGCTCGTACCAATGGTGAAATATACATTGGAGTAGTTGGTCCAGTTCGTACAGGTAAATCCACCTTTATTAAGCGTTTTATGGACTTATTAGTCATTCCTAATATAGAAGACGTCCATAGTAAAGAAAGGGCTATTGACGAATTACCACAAAGTGCGGCAGGTAAGACGATAATGACTACAGAGCCAAAGTTTATTCCAAAGGAAGCCGCAGAGATTAAGATTTCAGATGACACCGTTGTTAATATCCGGCTAATTGATTGCGTTGGCTATATGGTAGAAGGTGCAAGTGGCCACATTGAAAATGAGCAGGAACGACTCGTTAAGACTCCTTGGTTTGACCATGACATTCCATTTACCCAAGCAGCTGAACTTGGGACTAAGAAGGTAATTAACGATCATTCTACTATAGGCATTGTAATTACAACAGATGGAAGCTTTGGTGACATTGACCGAGCAGCATATGTTGCCCCAGAGGAGAAGACTATTATGGAACTCAAACGGTTAGGCAAGCCATTTGTTGTTTTGTTAAACTCTAACCGTCCATATTCCGATGAAACAATTGCTTTGGCAGATGAGATCTCAAGTAAAAATAAGGTTTCTGTAATGCCTATAAATTGTGCACAGTTAAAGAAGGATGATATCACAAGAATTATGGAAACTATACTTGCAGAGTTTCCAATAGCTCAGTTAAACTTTTATACTCCTAAATGGGTAGAGATGCTTCCAAGTGATCATTGGTTAAAAGATGAC
>JAEZQN010000365.1 GCA_023441145.1 Bacillota bacterium | reverse complement strand
GATTAAGGTAGAGGGAGTTGCTCATCAATCAGCAAATAATGGGGAGCTTGTGCCTGTAGTTACTATTTGTGATGATAATTACGAAAGTAACAAGACAAAGGTTAGACTTAGTGGCAGTAAAATAGGTGAGGTAGTCTTTTTGATAGAAAACAATAACATCAACCTTTTACAGGGGGACAATGAGATTAGTAAGTTAATTAAAGCAGGAGGAGTTGCAGTCAAAAGTGTAGAAGCAACCAACCAAAGTTTGGCTAAAGGGCAGCAACTAATTATGAATTGTTTTCCGGATCAAAAGATACTGGATGATTTGTATACCCTAACAATAGAAGCTGAGGATACTGTAGGCAACCAGAGTAGTCAGTCCTTGGAGTTTTCTGTGAACCGCTTTGGCTCCGTGTATACCTTTAGTGATCAACTGAGAAAGCTTGCAGGAACCTATGTCCAATCGGTGGGGAGTGTGAGTTTTACAGAGACTAATGTAAATTCTCTAGTAAAAGAGGATACGCAGGTACTATTGAGCCATAATGGTGAGACTAAAAATCTTGTTGAAAATAAAGATTATACTATGATGCAACAGGATAATCGACATCAGTGGAGTCAATACATTTATGTGGTGAAGGAGAGTGTATTTCAAGAGGAAGGACGCTATACCATTACGGTACATTCTAAGGATGATTCAGGTAATGTAAATGAAAACGATTTGGCTTCCAAGGGTGCAGAAATTGAGTTTGGAGTGGACAAGACCAAGCCAATCATCATTGCTTCGAATATACAGGAAAATGAAGCTTATGATACAACAAGTAAAGAGGTTACACTGTCCATTATGGATAACATAGCTCTACAGGATGTGGCAATTTATCTTAATAACAAAGAACTAACCTGTAGCCAAGAAAATGATATGTATAAATTCGTTGTTCCAAGTTCCAATAGTGAGCAAAATATTAAGATTGTTGCCTTAGACTGTGCTGGAAATAAGACCATAAAGGAAATAAACCACATTTACGTAACCACTAATTTGTGGGTACGCTTTTACCACAACAAGCTACTAGTTGCTATAACGGTATTTCTAGTGATTATTTTTGCACTCATTATGGGGTATTTACTTATTTTTAGAAGAAAAATTATGGAAAAAAACTTTGAAAATAATGGCAAAAAATAATTGACAATACGTGTATAATTGTATACAATGATACAAAATATCAATAAAAGGAGAACTGCATGGAAGATCGAAAAGTTTATTTAAATACCCAGAACAACCTTCTTCAGTTAGAAGAGCACATGTATCCGTTAGTTGATTGTGAAACGCCTAATGTTTTTCGCAACCTTTTTCCTTATGACGAAGTACCAAAGATTGCATTTAACGATAGAATCGTACCTCACAATTTACCAAAAGAGATTTGGATTACCGATACTACTTTCCGTGATGGTCAGCAATCTAGAGCTCCTTATAGTACCGAACAGATTGTTACCATGTATGATATGTTACATAGGTTAGGTGGACCAAAGGGTATTGTTCGTCAAAGTGAATTTTTCTTGTATAGTAAAAAAGATCGTGATGCTGTTGAAAAGTGTTTAGAAAGAGGATATAAGTTCCCTGAGGTTACTGCCTGGATTCGTGCGAATCGTAAGGATTTTGAGCTTGTTAAGGAAATCGGGTTACAGGAGACAGGAATCTTAGTAAGTTGTTCAGATTACCACATTTTCTATAAGATGAAGATGACTAGACGACAAGCCATGGAACATTATTTAAGTGTTGTAAAAGAATGTCTAGAGACTGGTGTAGCTGCAAGGTGCCATTTAGAAGATATTACACGCTCTGATATTTATGGTTTTGTTATCCCATTCTGCTTAGAGTTAATGAAGTTAAGTGAAAAGTATAAGCTTCCAGTTAAGATACGTGCCTGTGATACCATGGGATACGGTGTGAACTTCCCTGGCGCAGTAATTCCTCGGTCTGTACAAGGAATTATTTATGGACTTATGACTCATGCTGGTGTTCCTTCAGAGTATATTGAATGGCATGGACATAACGATTTTTACAAAGCAGTAGTCAACTCCACCACTGCATGGCTTTATGGTGCCTGTGGGGTAAACTGTTCTATCTTTGGAATCGGAGAAAGAACTGGTAATACGCCACTAGAGGCAATGGTATTTGAATATGCGCAGATTAAGGGGTCGCTTGATGGTATGGATACTACAGTGATTACAGAGCTTGCTGAGTATTATGAGAATGTAATTGGTTATCGTGTACCTAGCAGAACACCTTTTGTTGGTCGTAATTTCAATGTAACTAGAGCAGGAATTCATGCAGATGGTTTACTAAAGAATGAAGAGATCTATAACATCTTTGATACAGATAAATTTTTAAATCGACCAGCCTTGGTTGCCGTTTCGAATACTTCAGGGTTAGCAGGAATTGCTCATTGGATCAATTGTTATTTTAAGCTTCCAGCGGATCGAAAGGTAGATAAGGGTAGTGACTTAGTAGCCAAAGTAAAGAGCTGGGTTGACATGGAATACGAAGATGGTCGTGTTACTGTCATTACTGACGCAGAGCTTTTAGAAGTAATTGATTCTGCATGCCAGGAGTTAGGGGTTAATCTGTAAGCCAGTACATAAATTATAAAAGTGAGTATAGTCATATTTCGTAGCTTATGATACACTTGTGTAGAGAAGAAAATGTTAAGGATTTTGGAGGTAAGGGAATGTATCAACAAGAGATTGAAGCAGCCAAAGAACAGTTTGGAAAGCTACTAGAAAAACAGTTAAAAAGAGTGGAAGCCATGAAGGCACAGGGCGATTTTGTAGATTATAAGGCTTTAGATAAGATTGTCATTGGTGTTTGTGGTGGTGATGGAATAGGTCCTGCTATTACCAGTCAAGCTCAAAGAGTATTAGAGTATCTTCTTGCTGAAGAAGTGAAAGTTGGAAAAGTAGAGTTTCGCGTGATTGATGGCTTAACCATTGAACGACGTGCTGAAGAACTGGCAGCAATTCCTGCAGAGGTGTTAGAGGAATTAAAGCGATGTGATGTTATCTTAAAAGGACCTACTACTACTCCAAGAAAAGGCGATGAATGGCCTAATGTGGAATCTGCAAATGTGGCTATGAGAAAGGAATTAGACCTATTTGCTAATGTTCGTCCAGTAAGAATCCCAGAACAAGGAATTGATTGGACCTTTTATAGAGAGAACACTGAGGGTGGTTATGCAGCAGGTAAAGAAGGCGTGAATGTCACAGATGACTTAGGAATCGATTTCACTGTTGTAACTAGCCAGGGCTGTGAGAGAATTATTAAAGCTGCATTTGAATTTGCTAAGACAAATGGTAAGACTAGAGTAACTGCTGTTACAAAGGCTAATATTATAAAGACTACAGATGGTAAGTTCTTAGATACATTCTATCGTATTGCTAAGGACTACCCAGGTATTCAAGCAGATGACTGGTACATAGATATTATGACTGCTAAATTAGTAGATGAGAAGAGAAGAAAAGACTTCCAAGTAATGGTATTGCCTAACCTTTACGGTGATATCCTTACGGATGAGGCTGCTGAATTCCAAGGTGGAGTAGGTACTGCAGGAAGTGCCAATATTGGTAAGAAGTATGCTATGTTTGAAGCAATTCATGGTTCCGCACCACGTATGGTGAAGGAAGGTAGAGATATTTATGCAGATCCTTGTAGTGTAATTAGAGCTGGTGCAATGTTACTTGCTCATATTGGTTACACAGTAGAGGCTGATAAACTTTACAAGGCATTGGATATTTGTACGATTTCAGAGAAGAAGCTTGTGATGACAGGAAGAGATACTGGTGCTACTAGCGCTGAGTTTGCTGATTACATTATGGAAACAATGGCTAATTTATAACATGTATTTTACCTAGTTAAATGAGCTGTATAGTTAGGAGGATCATCCTTGGATGAGATAGGGATAAACAAAGAGGTAGCAGATAATTATTCTTTACGGGGACGTGTCTTTCATCATATTAGAGAAGATATTTTGTCTGGTACATATCGTAAAGATGAGGAACTTCGAGAAAATACGATTGCTATGGAGTTGGGGGTAAGCCGTACTCCAGTGAGAGAAGCACTTAGGCAGCTTGAGCTAGAGGGACTTGTTAAAATAATACCCAATAAAGGCGCAGTTGTAACCGGTTTATCTGTTAAGGATATGAAGGATATATACGTAATCCGCTCTTATCTGGAAGGACTCTGTGCAAAATGGGCTTGCGAGAATATTACGGATACTCAGCTAGATGAGTTAGAAGAGATTCAGTATTTGTTCGAATTCCATACAAAGAAGAAACATTATGAACAATTGGTAGAATTGGATGATAGATTCCATGAAATTATATACGATGCTTGTAATAGCCGTATGCTTAACCATGTGTTAGTGGATTTTCATCATTATGTGCAACGTCTGCGTAAGAAGAGTCTTAGTAGCGAAGACCGAGCCATATCCTGTAGTACAGAGCATAGTGCTATTTTAGAGGCCTTAAGGACACGTGATGGAGATAGGGCAGAAGAGCTTGCACATCAACATATTTTAAGTACGATTGAAAATATTAGTACAAAAGGATTTGAGTCTTTCATTCCAGCAGAACCAATGGATCCATATGAAAAAGATGAATATAAATAAAATAAATGCCTTCCTAATTGTTGGGAAGGCATTTGTTTTTTATAGTATAATTATCTCAGACAGTTTTTAATGTACTCTAATGGAACATCCATGCGAAGTGCAGTTTCTTCTTCCGTCATACCACTACGGATAAAGCGTTTTACCACGGCATTTATTTCTTCTGCTACTTCAATAATATGATAGTCTGGGTCATAAAAGCGTACTGCCCTTTGTCCCCAACTATGTTCCAAAGGTTCATGGACATAGGTTATGGGATTTTGATGGAGACTTTCTAAAAAAGCCTCCATATCAGCTTCCTCAAAATAAAGCTCATATGCATTATTCTTTAGTTGGATATGATCAGTTTGAATGAAATTCTTCCAGGAATCACATGTTTGCAAAAAGAGACCATTCTCTAGCATCACATTTGCTCCAAAATCATTTACTACTTTTAGATTTAATACGTCTTCATAAAACTGTATACTTTTCTTCATGTCAGATACGGCAATCAAGGTACCTGAATACTTCATATAACCCCCCCTTACTTATTCGTCAGCTAATTCACTCCATTGCTCCATGAGCAGTTCCAGCTGTTCCTCAATTTCTTTGTGTCTAGCATTCAATTTCACTAGCTCCTCTACATTGGTGTAGATTTCTTCCTTTGCTAACAGAGTATCAATTTCCTCATTTTCTGTTTCCAGTGCTGTGATTTGATCCTCGATCTTTTTTAGATCATTTTGCCTTTTCCGAAGCTTTGCTTGTTCCTCTTTTTGCTGCTTCCAATCTAGTAAGCCGTTGCTTGCAGAATCAGTTTGGGTGGTTTGTGAAGCGACACCTACCTCTGTCAGGAGGTTCTGCTCTAGCTCATCCCTTTTTTCTAGGTAGTAATCATAATTCCCAATGTAATTTAGCACCTGCCTGTTGGTTAGATCTAAGATTCTTGTTGCTGTTTTATTGATAAAATAACGGTCATGGGAGACATACAGTACCGTTCCTGTATAATTTGTAATGGCATTTTCCAAGATCTCTTTGCTAGTGATATCCAGATGGTTGGTAGGCTCATCTAGAATCAATAGGTTCGCTTCAGATAACATCAGCTTAGCTAAGGAGACTCTACCTCGTTCTCCACCACTTAGGTCCTTAATACGTTTAAATACATCATCATTGGTAAATAGGAAAGCAGCTAGTACATTACGTATCTTGGTATTCGTCAGATTTGGATAAGCATCAGAGATTTCCTCCATTAAGGTTTTCTCAGGATCTAATACATTATGCTCCTGATCATAGTAACCAATTTTTACCTTACTACCAAGCCTTATTTCTCCATGGTCTGGAGGTAGAATTTCGTTTATTATCTTTAGGATGGTGGTTTTACCAGTACCATTTTTCCCAATAATAGCAACCTTTTCTTCTCGTTTAATATCAAAGGAGATGTCTTCAAATAGAGTGAGGGAACCAAATGCCTTCTTTAAATGAGAGACGGTAAGAACGTCATTACCACTAGTAATGGATGGTTCCAGCTTTAGGTTCATTGCTTGAATGTCTGTGGTTGGTCGATCTAGTACTTCTATTTTACTTAAAAGCTTTTCTCTACTTTCAGCTCGCTTCACCGATTTTTCTCGGTTAAAGGAGCGAAGCTTTGCAATTACTTCCTCCTGATGCTTGATTTCCTTCTGTTGGTTTAAATATTGCTTAAGCTCTGCTTCTCTAATCTGCGCCTTCTTTTTTGCGTAGGTGGTATAGTTACCGAGATACATAGTGGCCTTGGATTGATCAATCTCAATTATTTTCGTTACAACTTTATCTAAGAAATAGCGGTCATGGGCAACAATCACAACAGCCCCTTTGTAGTTTGACAGGTAGTTTTCTAACCATGCAATAGAGTCTAAGTCCAGATGGTTAGTAGGCTCATCTAGTAAAATAATATCTGGGGAAGAGAGTAGTAGCTTACCTAGGGCAACACGAGTCTTTTGGCCTCCAGAAAGGGTATTTGTAGTTTTACTAAAGTCCTCCTCTAAAAAGCCTAGGCCTTTTAATACACCAGTAATTTCACTTTGGTAGGCATAGCCATTCTTCATTTCAAACTCGTGATTTAATCTAGTGTATAGAGCTAACATTTGCTCTAGCTCTTGACCAGAAGCGTGCTTCATATCTAGCTCTAACCTTCTAATCTGACGGTCCAGGTCTAGAATGTCCTGTTTTACTTCTAACAACTCATCGTAAATGGTCTTGTCGGTGGACAGCTCCTGGTGCTGAGGTAGATAGCCTACAGTAGCACCTTTACTGAATACGACATCACCTTGGTCCGCAGACATTTCCCCCATAATAATTTTAAGTAGGGTGGATTTGCCTGCTCCATTCATACCAACGATAGCAGCTTTTTCACGTTCATTTATATGAAATGACACATTCTTTAAAACTTGATCTGTGCCAAATGATTTATTTACATTATTACATGCTAGTATCATAGCCCTTGTCCTTTCTGCAGGATAAAATCTAAAGGTTATCTTATCATAAAATATTTAAGGATGCAATGTTTTGGAGTTTGACAATAAAGTGTCAATCTACTATAATATTACATAAGATAGAAGTCGTAAGGAGGAGTTGTCTTGACTGAAAAAGGAATTTCATTAGCAGTAATAAGACGTCTTCCAAGATATTACCGGTATCTTGGAGAGTTACTGGAACACGACGTGGTGCGTATATCATCCAAAGAACTAAGTGAGAAGATGCAGGTTACCGCTTCACAAATACGGCAGGACCTCAATAATTTTGGTGGCTTTGGACAACAGGGTTATGGTTATAATGTTGAATATTTATATACAGAGATTGGGAAAATATTAGGCTTAGATCGTAGATACAATGTGATTATTATCGGAGCGGGTAATTTGGGACAGGCTCTAGCTAACTATATGGATTTTGAGCGTCGAGGGTTTGTGATAAAGGCAATCTTTGATGTTAATCCTAGATTAGTAGGATTATCCATTCGTGGAATTGAGGTTCGTCAGATGGATGAGTTAGAGAGCTATGTGAAGAAAGAAAAGGTGCATATTGCAGCACTTACTCTTCCAAAGACGAAAGCTCCTATGGTAGCAGCAGAACTAGTTAGCTGGGGAGTTCGTGCATTTTGGAATTTTGCTTCCGTGGATTTGAATTTACCAAAGAATATTAAAGTAGAGAATGTACATCTTTCAGAAAGCTTGATGCGTCTTTCCTATAATCTAAAGAGCTTAGAGGATTATGAAGCTGAGCATCCTAATGAAGGCTTGCTAGGCAGTGAAGAGTAACTTTAAATCCAAAAGAATCGTAGGTGTTTTGTTTGGCAAAGAAGAGAAGTTTTGAGTCTTTTCAACAGCAGATGATGAAGTCTGTTCAGTTTAAAAAAGTTCCTATTTTAACTCTAGATAGTAGGTGGCATATGCTTTTTCCAGAAGAGAAAAAGACAGCGACCATACGAAGGTTGGAAGAGAATGTGAATGCATTGTTGAAAAAACAAGGCAAACTTATTCAAGAAGCTAAGGCTCTTAAAAAACTTAAGCGTGATTTTATGCAAAAGATTGTGAGTAATATGCAGGAAGCGGATAGTGAGAAAAAAGAGGAAGCAAGACTTAGAAAGCTTGAGCAAAGCCAACGATACATTAAGGAAATTAATGATAAATTAGCAATCTCTGATGACCAGTTAGAAGCAATCCCTGGAGCTATACGTAAGGCCAATGAGGATCTGTTAAAGGCTAGCTTCGAGATTTGTTATGAGGAATTAAAGAATAACAGAATCCAAATTGACGAATTAGATGATTGGATTAATAAGACAAAAGGGCTTTTAACAGAGAAGATTATTATAAAGCAGGATTTAGAAAAGTATAATTCTGATATGTATTCTTATATGCATGACATTCTTGGTGCAGAAATGATGGAAGTATTTGATCAGAAACATTTATAAGGGAGTGCTAGTTTGATTATTGGAATTGGTACAGATTTGGTTGAAAACAAACGAGTGGAGAAGGCCTGTTTACGAGAATCCTTTGTATCCCGTAGTTTTACCGACAAGGAAAGGGAGTTAATAGAAGGGAATCCTCTAAAGGCAAGTGGTAATTTTGCTGTGAAAGAGGCAGTATCCAAAGCCTTTGGCACCGGTTTTCGTCAAATGAGACTAAAGGATATAGAAGTGTTAAGAGATGAGCTTGGGAAGCCTTATGTTAATTTATATAACAATGCTTCAACAATGGCGAAGGAGCTTCAAATTAACACCATTCATGTGAGCATTAGTAATACTAGTGAGTATACAATAGCATATGTAATAGCTGAAAAGTAGGAGTATGACTAGGATAGTTTTACGTAGAATTATCTTAGCTTATACTCCTATAATTATATATAATGGTAAATGGGTATTAAAAATGTTGAAAAATGTATAATGAATAATATAATATTAGTATTCAAGTAATTATTGAAAAGGAGGCCTGTAGGAATTGGAGTATCTAGTAAATGGAACACAGATGAAAACCATAGACGAAGTAACCATTGGTAAGTATGGGATACCTAGTATGGTGCTAATGGAACGGGCAGCTTTAGCTGTTGCTACAAGAATGCAGGAAACAATTCATAAAAGTGATAAGATATTAGTGATTTGTACCTCTGGAAATAATGGAGGAGATGGACTGGCAGTAGCACGTATTTTAACTATATGGGGCTATGATGTTGAAGTTCTGCTAGTAGGGAGCTTTGAACACAGTACAGAGGAAAACAAACAACAACTACATATGATAAGAAATTTGGAGATACCTGTGATAAACAATGCCAAGATATCTTCATATAATATAGTGGTGGATGCTATCTTTGGAATAGGCCTTAATAAATCTATTACTGGGGAGATTGCTGACCTAATAGAAGAGATTAACAACTGCCAGAATGTGGTGTATTCTGTGGATATCCCTTCTGGAATTCATGCAGGCTGTGGACAAATACTTGGATGTTGTGTCAAAGCAGACTACACAATTACCTTTGGCTATAAAAAACTAGGTCTTATTCTTTATCCAGGCTGTGAATATGTAGGAAAGGTCTACTGTGAAGAAATAGGGTTTGTTACTGAAGCAATCAAACAGGCTGCTCCATCGGTATTTACCTATGATAGGTCTGATCTTAAAAGAATCCCAAAGAGGAACACGAGAAGTAATAAAGGTACCTTTGGTAAAGTTTTGGTGATTGCAGGAGCTCCTAACATGAGTGGTGCTTGTTATCTATCAGCTAAGGCAGTCTATCGAACAGGAGCAGGATTGGTTAAAATGCTAACTGCAAAGGAAAATCGTCTGATATTACAGACCTCCCTACCAGAGGCGATTCTTGCCACCTATGATGCATCTACAGAAGATTATGAGTTTTTGCAGGAATTAGATTGGGCAACGGTAATAGTATTTGGTCCTGGAATCGGAGATTCTCCTATTGTGGAACACGTATTGGAGTTAGTTATAAGTAATAC
>JAEZQN010000111.1 GCA_023441145.1 Bacillota bacterium | reverse complement strand
GGCCAGTTCCAACCTATGGAGATTTATTATTTGAGGTTTAATAACTATATATAGTAGATATAACCCCCTTACCGGACTGTCATATGGCAGTTCGGTTTTCTATTAGGTGGGGCAAAGTTAAAAGGCTCTCTTAAAAAAGAGAGCCTCAAATTTTATTCTTATTCAGTTCGAAGAGCAGTTACAGGGTCTTTCTTAGCGGCTTTCTTACTAGGAATCAAACCACCAATTAAGGTTAACAGCATACTCAGTATAATCAAGATAATAGCGCCACCCATAGGTAGGATAGCATTGACATCTGTAGTTCCTGCGATACTGTGAATAATGGCATTACCAGGGATTAGTAATAACAATGTGACACCAATACCGATAAGGCCTGAGCAAAGACCAATAATAAAGGTCTCTGCATTGAATACCTGGGAAATGTTTCTCTTAGATGCACCAACTGCACGTAAGATACCAATTTCTTTTGTACGTTCTAATACGGAAATGTAGGTAATGATACCAATCATAATAGAGGATACCACTAGGGATACCGCAACAAAGGCAATTAGAACATAGGAGATTACGTTTATAATCGTAGTAATGGAAGACATTAATAGAGCAACGTAGTCTGTATAGGTAATGTGATTTGCCTCTGTTGTAGAAGCATTGTAGTTAGTAATACACTCCGCAATCCCATCCTTTGCTTCAAAGCTGTCAGCATAGAGATTAATGGAGGAAGGAGCATCTAGGCTAACTACACCAAAGTTAGTCATGTTGTCCTCAAAGCTACCTACAGAAATATAGTTCTTATAGATACTTAGAAGAACATCATCAGATGGTTGCATGAGATAGGCATCTAGCATAGTTGCAAGTTCTGTTTCCCCCATGGCCATAACCTGGGATAGCTCAGTAGAATCGCTTCCATACATCTGTTGCATAATGTCTTTGCAAAGCTTTGCTTTTTCTGAAACGCCAAGACTGGTTAGGTAGTTTTTAGTATCTTCTATCTTAGTAGTCTCATCACTAGGAGCAAAGCGAACACCATTTAACACATTAATAGTTTTATCAGCCATTTGTGCTATTACAATAGCGCTTTTATTAGTGTAATCAATTAAATAATTGGTAAGTGCCTGGGTATACCCTAAAGGAGCAGATATTATAGTAGTATCATCATTAGAGCGAACAACACCGCTGATTTTTAGCTTTATTGCATCTTTTAGTTGTGACTGGATGGCAGTTTTATCCCCTGTAATTGGGCTATAGGTTCCATTTGCATTTTTTACATAAGTATCACAAGCAGGAATCAGATAGAATTCCTGCTTACAGATATCCTCATAAGACCAACTTTTCGGATCAATTGTAACAGGTTCTCCAGCATCAAGCTTCTTAATAATTTCCTTATATTCAGAGCTAGGAAGAATTCCCAGCTTATATAATGCTTCTTGGCTAATCTCATTATTATTATCTAGCATAAGAACAACTTCTGTATATTCCTTTGGCCAAGTGCCGTAAAGTAAATCATACTTATCGGTCATAGCACTACTTACTAGATTTCCATTCTTACCAGGAATTAATTCTTGAAAGCTATTGGTAGAGGCATTAGTCATAGTAGCCATAGCCCCCATAGCACTCATATCTGGTGTAAGCATAGAGGAAGCTCCGCTTTTTGGGTCAGATAAAGTACTTCCATCTGTACTTACTAGGTCTCCATTAGAATCCTCTGCGTATACGCTAAATTTTGTACTATAGGAATATACAATTCCATTTTCACCAATGTACTGGTGGATAGGACTATTAGCATCATCAAGATACTTTTTAAATGCAGTTAGATTATTTTCTTTAAAGCTTGTGGTCATAGAGGAAACCATTTCAAAGGCAATTGGATTGGAATAGACAGCATCGAGGTCATGGTTTGCTTCTTTAGCCGCAACAGAATTACTTTTCCCTATGAGACTACTTAGATCCATTGTCTGGGCATCAATCGTAATCGGATAGGAGGTCATGGTATCCTTCTGTATGTTCTCAATATAGGTATTGACGCCACTGGAAATAGATAAAATTAGTGCAATTCCAATAATACCAATGGATCCTGCAAATGATGTTAGTAATGTTCTTCCCTTCTTAGTCCGTAGGTTATTAAAGGAGAGAGACAGGGAGGTGGCAAAGGACATAGAAGATTTGCCCATGTTTTTATAGGTCGCTGGTGCAAGCTTTGTTTCATCTACCACATATGGATTAGTGTCAGAGATAATTTTACCATCTCGTAATTTCACAATACGGTTGGCATATTCCTCAGCTAATTCAGGATTGTGGGTAACCATAACTACAAGACGATCCTTGGCTACTTCTTTTAGAAGATTCATAACCTGGATACTGGTTTCCGTATCTAAGGCTCCTGTAGGCTCGTCAGCTAGAAGAATATCTGGGTCATTAACTAGGGCTCTTGCGATAGCTACACGCTGAATCTGTCCTCCTGACATCTGATTAGGTCGCTTGTGAAGTTGGTCTCCAAGACCTACCTGTTCCAATGCCTGTTTTGCACGTCTCTTTCTCTCAGAACGCTTAATACCTGAGATAGTAAGTGCTAGTTCTACGTTAGCTAAAATAGATTGGTGAGGAATTAGGTTATAGCTTTGGAATACAAATCCAATGGTGTGATTTCGATAAGAATCCCAATCCTTGGATTTGTATTTCTTAGTGGAGATTCCATTAATAATTAGGTCTCCACTATCATAGCGATCTAGACCACCAATTACATTAAGAAGGGTAGTCTTACCAGAACCACTAGGACCAAGAATGGCCACAAATTCATTATCACGAAGATTTAAAGATACCTCATCTAATGCGGCTTGGATTAAATCGCCTGTTTTATACGTTTTGGATATTTTCTGTATTTGAAGCATTGCTATACTCCTTTTATTTTTTTATTATGGAAAATAATAACTAATATAGTTATTTTAGGTTTTATCATAGAATGTTAATCAAGGAAAGTAAAGAAGAAAGAGATTAATTTAATAAAATCTTTAGTTTTATAAAGAAAAAGAGAAGAGTGGAGGGCAGAAAGTATAGCATTTACAGTCTATATTGTGTAAAATTATGGGATATGGTACCATTAATATATATTTTAGGGTTTTATAAAAAGAGCAGACACAGTCAAGCTCGTAAAGCTTATTTGTAGTATGCTTTTTAGGAGGGGGTCTACATACACGCATGGAAAGCGATACAAAAAACCGGTACGGGAATATATTAAACTGCGTAGATTAGCCAGAGCCTGTGACGTACTATGTGATAAAGAAAATCGTATTCTTGATGTTGCATTGGAATACGGATTTGATAGCCATGAATCTTTAACATGGGCCTTTAAGGAAGCTTATGCGATCACTCCTATGCAATACCGCAATCATCCTGTGGTTTTAAACCATTTTGATAAGCCTCATTTATTATTGAATTATGTTAGAGTTGACGAAGGTGTGACGCTAATTAGCGATGGACTGGTGCTGCTATATAAACGCAAAACACTTGACGAACCAAT
>JAEZQN010000171.1 GCA_023441145.1 Bacillota bacterium | reverse complement strand
GACTTTAGCAATAGGTATAGTGTTGTCTATGTTTACTGCTTTATTAGTAACAAAGACTATCATGAATATGCTATTTAACCTTGGTTTTAATAGTGAGAAATTCTACGGAATCACAAAAGAAAGAAAGTCTATTTCAGTAGTTTCTAATTTTAAAAAGTTTGCAGCAGTATCGTTAGCTATTATTTTAATAGGATTTGGCTTTATGGGATATCATAAAGTGGCTGGTGATGATATCTTAAACTTTGGCTTAGATTTTAAAGGTGGTACCTCAACAGAAATTCAGTTAGGAGAGGATACAAAACTAACAGAAGAGCTTAAAAATCAGATCTCAGATTCAGTAAAGGAGGTTGTTGGTGAAACTCCAGTAATCTCTGCAGTGGAAAATCAAAATTCCTACGTCATTAAAACTACTACATTAGACGAGGATAAGACCAATGCTCTTCAAGAAATGTTTACTAAGGATTATGGTATCTCAGTTGAAAACATTAGTTCAGAAACCATTAGTCCAACTGTAAGTAATGAGATGAAGACCAATGCTCTTAAAGCTGTCTTAATTGCAACTGTTTGCATGTTAATTTATATCTGGATTCGATTTAAGGATATCCGCTTTGGATCTAGTGCGGTCATTGCTCTGATTCATGATGTTTTAATAGTATTGACTGTTTACGCAATCCTTCGAGGATTATCTGTAGGTAATACCTTTATCGCCTGTATGCTTACTATCGTTGGTTATTCTATCAATGCTACAATAGTTATCTTTGATAGAATTCGAGAAAATGTGAAGGGAAGAAAGGTTATTAGCAACTTAGATGAAGTGGTTAATGATAGTATTAACCAAACTCTCACAAGAAGTATCAATACCTCTCTTACCACCTTCATTATGGTATTTTTCTTATATATCTTTGGAGTGGAGGCACTGAGAGAATTTGCCCTTCCATTAATGGTTGGTATTATAGGTGGTGCTTATTCATCCATCTTTATTACCGGTAGCTTATGGTATGTAATGCGTCGTAAGAGTCAGAATAAATAAATTTAATAAAGAAGATATGAGGTTGTAGCACTAATTTTAGTGTTACAACCTTTTTGCTGTATGGAAAACCTCTTTTTTATTCATTAAGAGAAACTTTATTATAATCTTGTACACAAGAGACATTTTATGTATTATAATGGAGGGTGACACTACATAAATGAAAACGAATAGGCAAGGGAGGAAACTAGGTGTTTTCGGAGGAGCGAATTATTGTAAACGATGTAAAAAAGCAAACTAAAAAAGATACAATAATTAAAACAGTTTTAACTAATGCTGTTTATATTTTGTTAGGGGCTTTTTTAGGTTTAGGGGTTATTTGGCCTTTTAATGCCATGGCAGAAAGTAAGGCAATCAATAGTTTAGTCGTAGTTGCTATATTTATACCAAGTATGGCGTTTTCCTATGTGTTTCACATTGTGGCTCATGAATTTGGTCATGTCATCCTAGGGAAACTTACTGGATATGATTTTTATTCCTACCGTATCTTTTCCTTTATGTTTATGAAAAATGATGGAAAATGGAAGATGCAGAAGTACTCAATTCCAGGAACATTAGGTCAAGCGATCATGCTTCCACCTGAGAAGAAGAATGGAACCTTCCCATGGTTTTGGTATAATATGGGTGGTTGTTTAATGAATATTTTACTTTCCTTAATTGCTCTTATGATATATCTCTTTATTCCTAACTTATCTGCAGTGACAGGAATTATACTACTCACTTTTTCTGTATTTGGTTTTCTTCTAGGTTTTAGCAATCTTATACCATTTACTGGACTTTTGGCATCCAATGATGGCAATAACATGCTTGCTATTTATAAGGATGAGATTGCCAAGGACTGTTTTTATAGACAATTATATTTGGCAGGAGAATTGATGAAGAATAAGTCCTATAAGGAGATGCCAAAAGAATTCTTTCAACTGCCTAAAGAGGCTAATTTAAAATGTGCATTAGTATTAAGTATTAAGAGCTTTGAACTGGAATACTATTATGAGATTGAGGATTATGATGCAGTAGTTAAGTTGTTAAATGAGTTGAATCAGGTAGAAGGGTTACCAAAGTTTATACAGTTGGGAATTGATTTGGAGCGCCTGTTCGTGGAGTGTATGCAAGGACCTAGAGAGGAAATTGTAGAAAAGCTATGTACCAAGGAGTTATTAGATTTTCTGAAACAAGGTAAGAGTATGCTAGATATACAGAGAGTCAATGTAGCCTATGAAGCGTTATATCATAAAGATAGGGAGACTGCTATAAAAAACTATAATAAGGCTTTACAATTAGTAGAACGGTATCCTTTGAAAGGAAAGGTAAACATTGAGAAGCGATTTTTAGAAATGATTATGAATAAGATGAAAGAAGACAACGGACTAAATTTGGAGACTTAAGATGGAAAAATGGTTTATTAAAAATACGCAAGGGGATTATAAGAAGATTGCAGAGAAGTATGGCATTAGTGATATTATAGTGAAACTAATGGTGAATCGAAGTATTCACAGTGAAGAGGCTTTGTCAAAGTACTTAGCACCTTCCTTGTCTCATCTTCACTCTCCTTGGCTACTAAAGGATATGGAGTTAGCGGTTACCCTACTTAAGGGAAAAATAGAGAAAAAAAAGCCTATACGAATTGTAGGAGACTATGATGTAGACGGTGTTATGTCCACTTATATTCTCTATACAGGGCTCAGTTTGCTAGGAGCAGTTGTAGATTACGATATTCCAGAGAGAATAAAGGATGGGTATGGAATCAACATTTCTATCATTGAGACCGCTAAGGCGGATGGAATAGATACGATTCTAACCTGTGACAATGGAATAGCAGCCATAGAGCAAATTGACTTTGCTAAGGAATTGGGGATGACAGTAATTGTTACTGATCATCATGACATTGGGTTTATTGAAGAAGAGGGCATGAGAAAATATCATGTTCCTAAAGCGGATGCTGTCATTAATCCAAAGCAAGCGGATTGCTCTTACCCTTATGAGGGAATCTGTGGAGCAGTAGTAGCTTACAAGCTTGTAGAAGCTTTGTTTGAGAACTTTTCTATAGCTCAAGAGAAGTTACTACCTTTACTAGAGTTTGCTGCTATTGCTACTGTATGTGATGTTATGGATTTGATGGATGAAAATAGAGCCATTGTGAAATATGGGTTAGAAAGCTTACCTCGTACTTCTAATATGGGACTTTCCTGTTTAATAGAGGAAACTGGTATTGGTGGTAAACCTTTAGGAGTATATCAT
>JAEZQN010000099.1 GCA_023441145.1 Bacillota bacterium | reverse complement strand
CCTCTTATGTAGTCTACTAATTCTGGTAGCTCAGTAATTGCTTGAATTCCTATGATTTCCGTGACATACCTTATCTCTATTCCATAGGTTTCTTTACCTAGAGAGAAAGTTAAGTATCTCCCTTTTTGTGTATCCTCTCGCTCTTCTAGATTATCAGTATCTAGATCTGTCATTATCTCATCTCCTTCCTTCTATTGATTCATTAAATTCACCACATCAATGATTAGGCTAATGCTTCTGTCTCCTAGCAAGGTACAGCCAGTTAACCCTTTCATTTTCTTCTTCTTAGTTATATATTCAGGTAACGCCTTTACTACTACCTGCTGTTGGCCAATCAGAGTATCTGCAAACAGGCACAGAGTGGTATCCTCCTGTTCAATCATAATCATGATACCCTGATTAAAGTCTTCTTTTGCATCCTTGATATCAAATAGCCGATGTAATCTACAGATTGGATAACACTGCCCTCGCACCATAATCATCTCGCTACCATCTGTTCCTACAACAATCTGACTCTCTTCTACTCTAAAAAACTCCTTTACTGACGCCGTTGCAATCGTATAATTTGAGCTTCCTACCTTAATATTGATTCCGTCAATAATTGCTAGGGTAAGTGGAATTTTCATAGTAAATGTGGAACCCGATTCATATTCACTATCTAGAAATATAGTGCCACCAATTTCCTCAATATTTTTGGTAACCACATCCATCCCCACTCCACGACCTGAGAATTCTGATACAGTAGCCTTAGTCGAGAAGCCAGGCAATAAAACCAGATTGTAGATTTCTTTATCTGACATCTCATCAGGACTTTTAGTTAAGAGATTTTGACTTATCGCTTTTTCTAGAATACATGCTTTATCAATTCCTTTCCCGTCGTCCTTAACAAGAATCAGTACATCCCCACCAGCATTCTTTGCTTCTATGGTTATTTTTCCTTTAGTATCCTTTCCAGTTTTGATTCGTTCCTCTGGTTTTTCAATACCATGATCAAGTGCATTACGGACTAAATGCATTAATGGATCAGAAATGTGTTCTATGATGTTCTTGTCAACTTCCGTCTCCTCACCTACAATCTCTAATTCTACATTCTTATCCAACTTTTTACACATGTCACGAACAATTCGATGCATCCTATGAAAAGTTGCTGCTAGGGGCACCATTCTGATAGCCATCACCGCATCCTGTATTTCGTTGGTAATCTTATTCAATTGAGTAGCTGCTTTACTAAAGTTCTCTAGATGTAATCCTCTTAAATCAGTATTTTGGATTACCATGGCCTCCGCAATTACCATTTCTCCAACCAAATTCATTAGATGATCTAATTTATTTACACTTACACTAATCATGGCCTGATGATTTGTGTTCGTTTGCGTCTTTCCTCTATGCTCTAGTAACCTGCTACCATCGTTGTTATCCTCTTCATTATGAACAGATTCCTCTTGTTCTTCTACGTTTAAGGGATACTCCTGTGTAAGCTCCACTGATCTTACAAAAGGTTCTGAGGATATCAAGTGATAGAGTTCTTCATTGCTTTTCTCACTAATAAAATATAGAGTAAATCCATCTCTTTGTATCAGAGCGGAACTCTCTTGACTATCTGTAATGTTCTCTGGAACATGTATACAATCTTCTACTACACTTTGTAACATAAGAACCATAGAAAAAGCACGCACATCCTCCATGCCACAATCCTCATCAAAGAACACTAGTGCTCGATATGGATTTTTCACTTTAGTTTCTACATTTTTCAGCAAATTAAGATAACAATGAATACGCTCTATCAATGCTTCATTTTTTCCGTCGCACTCATTACCATTATTGATTTTCTCCAATTCATTTCTTATAAAATCAATACAAGCTAAAATCAAATCTGTTAACGTGACAAAATCTATCTTTTTTGGCTTTTCTTCACGTATGTAAAAAAATAGATCTTCCATGGAGTGTGCTAGTTTAGATATCTCCCCTAACATCATCATAGAGGAGGAACCCTTTATCGTATGCATGATTCTAAAGATCTCATTGATTGCATCTTGAGAAAATGCTTTATCCTTCTCATTTGTTATTGTTAATTCTTCTAGCTGCTCTGTTAATTGTGTTGTCTCAAATAAAAAAGCTTCCATCATCAGCTCATTCATATTATTTAGTCCTTTCCCCTTTATTCATAATGTTACACACTATGATTGCATAAGTACTTTTAAAAGAAGTTCCTTCTTAAATGGCTTCACTATGAACGACTTTGCTCCACTAACAATCGCTTCTCGCACCATCGATTCTTGCCCCATTGCAGATACCATAACGACTATTGCATTAGGGTCGATTTTCTTAATCTCTTTAAGTGCATCTATGCCTGTTAATTTCGGCATAGTAATATCCATAGTAACGATATCTGGGGACAGATCTTTGTATTTCTTAATAACATCTACTCCATCTTCCGCCTCTCCTACCACTTCAAAACCACTACTTTCCAACATTAATCTTAATGATGTGCGCATAAACATAGCGTCATCTGCAATTAAGATTCTTTTCATTCAATCATCTCCCTTTCTAATTATTTTAACTTCATCGCTAACTTAAGTTAAAAGACCACCCCCTTAGTTTACAACTTACAATAAAGGTACCACCAAGAGTTTTTAGGCAAAACTCTCCTTCTAGATTGGGTTACATTGATATCATGATACATACCACTTTAGATTAATTATCCAATTTCTGTCCTATAGAGATCCTGTTTATTAATCTAGAATTTGCAGTATGATTGCCTATGAAACACAAAAAGCTGAACATTCGTCTAGTATACGAAACGTTCAGCTTCTATTTTAGAAATAAGATAATACGAAAAACTAAGATTCAATTAATTTCATCTAATGACATCATACTTACATCTTAACTTGCGTAAATAATGTGATAGTAACAAGTTTTAAGCACATATCGTTTAATAATTGTAAATAAGTATAAAGTGGCGTTTCGTTTACTAATATTTGGTTGTCAGCAAAACACACTATAGCTTGCCTTACAAATGGCATTTTATTTCGACTTACTATTACTACTTTATTACTTTATTTAGTTGAATTATAATACTAATTAATAACTTTTTCAACTATAAATATGTATTTTTTGTAAAAAATTAATACTAATATGTATATTATGGTATTTTAAGTGTATTTATTCCATCATTCCACCATTAAATGGTATCAAATTCATCAAATTCACTATTTATTCTCAATTATTCTCAATTATTCTCAATTTATTCTCACTATTCTTTCTTTCAACCAATAAACCATTTATTATCTACGACCTTCAGTTTTCCTGTATCACCATTGTAAGAGTTGGACAGGGAGCTTTCACTTCTTATTAAATAATTTGAAATCTCTTGTATAGAGATATATTATATAATATAAGAAGTGCAATCTCATTTTTCGAAACGTATATTGACATAAGAAAAAGGTTTTCTGTTGATAGAATATTAATGAATGTAAAACTTTCCAATTTTCTCAATGGACTTACTAATTTCTAACTTTGCTATCAACTGAGAAGGCATTATTTTGATATATTAATAAATTAACGGATTCTATTATAAGGAGGGTTTTATATATGTTTAAAACGATAAAGTCAAAAAAGACAAATTGCTATTTACTTAATTTAGGTAACTCTTATGCTCTTATAGATACAGGGACAACCTTAGATAGAGACTTTCTTACTAATCTACATGCCATTGTCCCTTTAAAAAAATTGAGTTAGTAATCTTAACTCATGGACATTACGACCATATTGGACATACCGCAAAGTTACAAAAGGAATATGGCTCAATAATTGCTATACATCATAAAGATTTTGATAAAGCCGCTAATGGAACTATGGAATTTCCAAAGGCGAAAGGACTGTTCAGCAATCATATTTGAAATACTACCATGAAAGAAATGAAGTATGCAAAATTCACACCGTTCAATGCTGATATAGTTATTCATTCGCAAGAGCAATTGGCACATTATCCGAAAATACAAATAATCGAACTTCCAGGGCATACTCTGGGTTCCATAGGAATTATTTTTGACGGTAACCTATTTGTAGGAGATTTATTGATGAATTTACCTATCCCATCAAAGTCATGGTTTGCGGAAGATTTTGATATGTTAACAAACAGTATTGAAACAATAAAATCATTGAAGATACAGCGTATTTATCCTGGACACGGAACTTCCTTTTCTGCGAAATGGCTTAAGCTTGTATAGGATATGTGAATAAGGTATCGTCTTGTTTATTTGCTCGACTACTGGGTAATTCATTAAATAGAGCCACTTCATATTGCAAAATAATTATATATCTGAAGAACATCGCAACGAAGAGCATGTGTATCCTTTAAGAATAATCTACCACAAAATGAGAACTCATAAAAACCATATCTTAATACCTATATTATTCAGTGTAAATAAAGAAAAAGCCTGTAAGACCTCATGGTTACAGACTTTTTAAGATAACGGAGTGGGTGGGATTCGAACCCACGTGGCGTTACCGCCAAACGCATTTCGAGTGCGTCCCGTTATGACCGCTTCGATACCACTCCCAATATATTTAACCGAAAGCCTCTTCAATAAAGGAGAGAACTTTAGGAAAAACTCAGAAAATTCTAAACTTGTAGACTTATTAAAACATATAAATACAGATTTTTAGATATACTCTCCAAAGTGCCTATCGCATTTCGAGTGCGACCTCTTCGGCCACTTGAGTACATCTCCATACTAGATAGCTTTAAATTAGCCACTAAATTGTACAATCAATAGTTCTACCCCAACCTTTTCATTAAGGCGACCAGTTTTCACCTGTTCCTCAATCTCTACAGAAGCTTGTAACGCATCTAAAAGTATCTCCTTAGAGAAGTTCTTCCCTTGGGCCACATACTTTCCCACTGCAAAAGGGGGTACTCCTATCTTCTTCGCAATAGAGCCATTGTCATACCTTAGGGCAAATAACTCCTTCACCTGAAGTAAGTTATTAAAATGTCTGGTAATTAGGAACAAAATTGTCATAGGCTTTTCCTTTAAGGCTAGTAAGTCATAATAAAGCTCCAGCGCTACCTTCTGTTTTTTATTCCCTATGGCATCAATCATAGCAAAAATCTGGTTGGTAATCTGAACAGTTACTACCGCATCAACATCCTCTTCTGTGATCACTTCTTTGTCTAAGGCATAGCAAATAAGCTTCTCTAGTTCACTGTTTATGGTCTCCATATCAGAACCAATTTTACTAAGAAAATAATCTACTGTTTGTTCTGTAATACGTTTACCATCGTTTTTCAAACGAGAGGCAATCCATACCTTTAAGCTTCTTTCATCCATACCATTCATCTCTGATACAACACCAAGCTTTAAAACAGCCTTGTATAGCTTATTACGCTTATCCACCTCATTTTCCACAAAAACCATGGTGGTAGTATCTGGCATATCAGACAAATAATCTGCTAAATCACTAGCTGATTTAAATAACCCACTGTTTTCCACCACAACAACTCTTCTCTCTGCAAAGAAAGGAAGGGTGTTTGCAAAACCAATCAGCTTATCCACCTCAATATTCTTGCCCTCAAAGTAAGCGTAGTTCATCTCGTCACCGCCATTTAACAGAGCAGTTTTTAGTTTCTGCTTATATTGTTTCTTTAAATAATCCTCAGAACCATATAGCAAGTAGACGGATTTGAACTCTTTATTTTTTATATGACTATTGATAACCTGCATATTACCTTACCTTTTCCTGCAACTAACAAAGTGACCACGGAACAGAATTTGTACCATGGTCTATTGTACCTAAAATAAAGGGAATTATCAAGAATTATCTTTGAGATTCTTACGTAACTTCTCCTCTATCTCTATTGTCGTCCCATCCGTCTGAATATCGATTGCGCCATCTTCCATCGTAAGATATGGCTTACAGCCTATCTCTTTTAATCTCTCTAAAAGCTCCTTGTGAGGATGACCATAAGAATTATTCTTGCCACAACTAATCAAACCATACTTAGGGCTTACCTTCTGTAAAAAATCCATATTAGAAGAGTTCTTAGAGCCATGATGGGCTACCTTTAGGACCTCATATTCCCTTAGTTCTATCTCCTCTAGCATATAGTCCTCTCCCTCTGCTTCTACATCCCCAGTAAATAGCATATCAAACTCTCCATAGGTAAGCGACAGAACAAGGGAGGTATCGTTGGCTGAATTGGCTTCATAGTCATAGGTAGGGTGTAAACAAGTAATGTGTAATTCTCCTTCTGTCAGAGTATCTCCCCTTTTAAACTTAAGTACTGGTATCCCACATTGTTTAGCACTTACTACTAGAGCATTATAGTTATCATCTCTATAGCAGGTGTCTGAAAGTACAAGGTATCTAATCCTACACTCCCCCTTAGCGGAAGCTTCCATTACTTCAAGCATGCCAGAAGTATGATCCGTATCACAATGAGTAATAAACAAATAATCGATTTCACTTATTCCACTTGCGTAGAGAAATGGCAAAATCCGATATGTTCCCACTTGGCTAATGTCAGAGCTTCCTCCATCAATCATATAGACACTTCCGCCGCTAGACCGAATAACAAAGCAGTCCCCTTGCCCCACATCTAATGCTGTAATCCTTAGTGAGTTTCTTG
>JAEZQN010000140.1 GCA_023441145.1 Bacillota bacterium | reverse complement strand
TGACGCACAGTGTGAGTTATTTGATCCATGGTAAATGACCTCCTTTAAAAAACTAATAGTTTTTTGCATTTTTTAAAGTATGCCACAAAAAATATATTTAGCCTAGGCGAGTGATTTGACGTATACGTTAAATATGCTAATTTAAAATATTTCATAATTGCTTTGTAAAGTTCATTAAATGTCTTAACAAGTCTGCTAGAAAAAAAATTAAATAACACATTACGCTTAATAAATTTTATAAAAATAATCTGTTCATTCAATTTAGAGAAGAAAATGCTTTGTTTTTCTTTATAATTATAGTTTAACTTAAGTAAGGGTTTCTTCAATAATAAATAAAAAACTATATATATTGGTATTGATAAAAAAACTATTATACCTATAACATTATTTACCACAAATAATAAAATTAGTATTATTATAAAAGAAACAATATTAGTAATAATTCCAGTCATATTATCATTTAATAGTAAAACACAAATCTAAATACAATTTAGAAATGTATTTTACTATTTTAATGCTACCAATTCAACTATTTGCCCCAGTTAAAACTACATCTAACATAGACAGTAGCACATACATCTACAGGTACATACGCATTGCAAGATGAGCAGACAAAATAGAGTGTACAACTTCCGCCTCCGCCTTCAAGTTCACAATGAACTACATTTGTTGTCATAGTTTTACCAACTAACAGATCCATAAGCGCCCTCCTTTCCATATAATATAAAAATATGTACATATTTACCATTATAGTAGCACATATTACATATTATTACAATACAGATTTTTGTTTTGACTTCGTTTGTTTTGTTTTTGAGAAACTATTGTAATAAAATATTGGTTCACATTCAAATCTATGTAAGCTTTAAGATAATACATTGACTGTCAGCAGTGTTCATTTTCATTTTACAAAAAAACCATGCACAATAAAAAACATAATTTGTACATGTTCCGCCTCCGCCTTCATTTTCACATTGAACAACATTTGTTGTCATAGTTTTACCAACTAACAGATCCATAAGCGCCCTCCTTTCCATATATTATAAAAATATGTACATATTTTCCATTATAGTAACACGTATTACATATTATTACAATGCTATTTTAATAACCCCCAACCTTTTTCTGTAGATATTGGTACAATATCACTTTATGGTGGAGTGTAAAACGAAAATCCCATTTGAACTCCAAGAATCCCACTTTGAATAAATGCAACCATTTTTAAAAGCTGAAATTCCCCTTTTGTAAAAGAAAATTCCGCATTTCTGTTTTTTGAAGCTGTATATCCCGTTTTGTTAGCAAAAATCCATATAATGATGTTTTTTTCCAACGGTTCTGTTATAATTACGATATAAATACGATAAATAAGCGCATCAAAACTGGAAGTAGGTTTACATTCGATTTTTTGTAATCGGTAAATCCACCCCTGCTGATGTCTGTCATGCGGTTGTTTCCGGCGGCCTGTGTTTATTATCGTACTACTTTTTGAGAAGTCTTGGTTATAGTGTGATATCCCCGGGGGCAACTGGTGAACATCCCAACTGATACAGAAGATCTTCTCCATGGTAGAAGCTGAACGCTGAGTGGGGACTCTTATCGTTCAGCTTTTTTCTTTTGTAAGAGTTTACGTGATTCATTAGTAAACAGATATCCTCCTGAGTTAATTCATCCAGTGAGATCCCTTTTGGAATTACCCTCCGTAACAGTTCATGGTTTACCTCTATGGATCCCTTCTGGTAAGTGCTACCCGGATCACAATAAAAGATGCGTGTCATCAGCATACCGTCTGGTCCGTACTCTATCGCTTTCGGGTTCGAGAATTCACTGCCGTTATCGGTAAGAATTACGGGAAACAGTTTCCGAAACCGCCCCATACCAAGGGTATTCCATAGTTTCTGGAGGATATCAATCACCGATTGAGACGTATTATTGTCACTTAGAAATGCCAGCATAAGTTAGGTTTCCACGAAGTGTACCGTTAACAGCACCTTCCCACCTTTACTGCCGATTACGGTGTCCATCTGAACTACTGGAAGGTCAGGATGAGCATCCATGTATTCCTGGAAGTCATTATAAGTCCTTCCGGATCTAAACTCCGGTTTTTTATAACGAGGACGATATTTCACCTTGCGCGGCAGATCAATGTTCCTGACATTAAAAAGGATGCATCGATATAATTGTAGATAGTCTTTTCGCTGCACATGAGCTCGTCCTTATGGGTTACATAGATCTGATGTACAGACTGACCTTTCTTTATTGAGGGGTGATATCAGAGCCTCCATCCTTGAGAGTTCTTTTTCATCAGAAAGAATACCACTCCTGGTTTCTGCTACTCTCTTGGTGGATGCTACATGCGCATCCATAGCATCATAAATGGTCTTTTTCAGCGTACATTTACGGTTCTGCCCACATCCGTTGCAGACATAAGGTGGTATAAACCGGACAGTACAGACCTCTTCCATAAAATCTGGGCAGAAATCATTGCAGGATGAGCATAGTTTACAAAAAGGAGCTGAAGGGCGTCTGAACTTATCCTTGCCGCAGATGTTCATTGATTTACAAGTACTTTTCCACCTGCAGGCATTATACACCCATCCTACACATCCGGTTTTCTGTTCATAAGAATGCTTTTTAACTTCTTTTGCAATTGTCGTACGGTCTTTCCCGAGCTTTTTCGCGATGGTTCCGAAAGATTGTCTTTCTTTTAGGCATGACTCATGCTCGAGCCGTTTTTATATGTAAAATACTTTGACATGCAGCTCTCCTTATCTGCCGCCGGCAAGACTACGATAGCAATTACAGAAATAACAGGCAACAAAAACAGGAAGCTGATGCTAATGCATATCACTTCCTGATTGTCGTAAATATTTACTGGAAAACTTTGTAAAGCAAATATCCATAGTCATTTTTAAATAAAGCTACAGCCGTTGATTATCTGGTATGGACTTTCATTTTACAATTGAGGAATATCACTTTATCTTTGTTAAAAGTACACCATCTTTATCAATACACTTATACCTTTAACAGAAGATTGGGCTCTTCAAGGGCCATTACGGGATGTCTGTTACGCTGGACTTCTTCTAATATAACCGGCCATGGTTTCTTTCGTATTCGGCCTTATTTCCAATTATCAGTCAATATGTACAAAAAATAGTGAAACTTTCTATTTTGCAAAACTTGTAATACTTGTATATTGTTTGTATAATATTTGCACTTTAAATACAAAGCAAAGGAGATGTTATTATTTTTACCAAACCAGAAAAGCGCCTAATAAGTACTGACTACTTTTACTTGATCCGCTCGGTTGACTCCTTTATAGAATTTATATCAATATGTACTGGACACTGTTGGATTATCAAAAAATTACTATCAAACTCATCTATTACATTTCAAGTATATCATAAACATTCCATTGGAAATCCCTACTATCATAAGCAAAAAGCTGTAAAGTCACTTCAATCTGCAATCATTCTAATTAAATCACATGATAGATATGTTTTACATCGGAACAATATTTACAAGCATAAATGCATGCATTTGTATCATTAGGAGAAGAGACATCTGAAAACCATTTGATGTTAGAGCCATATGAGGAGATGTATGCACAATTATCGCCATGCTCTTAGGCATAAGAGTATAGGTATGCGGCAGATAAAAAGATTAATTATGGATCTGATGAACAATTCAGCGCTGAATTTTCGATTTTGGGGAATAAGCATGTATGGTATCCCTGAAGCAGGTAAAGGCTCCTACTGGTGATGTAATACCGCAGTAAGTCAAAGGGACTGAGTCCTATATAATACAGGTTTCATATCCCTGCCTGTTATAAGAGCGGGTAAACCGCTTGTAACTTAGGACCGAATTCGGTCCTAAGTTATTAACTCTGATGAGGCTACAGATGCTTCACTAATACAATAAAAATACAATTTGCTGAAATTTCTTTAAAAAATAATATAAAAAGCTATATAAAAGCCTCAAAATTTGACTTAAAAAAACGCTGTGGTATAATGGTCTCAAAAATGATCATTGACAATTTCATATAGGAAATATAAAAAAAGAAACCCACAGAATAGTGACATTAAGAGGGGCAGACAATCGTCACTGTCGGCGGGCAGAAACAGAGGTCTTATTGGAAACTTAAACCGAGTTAGTAATAGCATTAAGGACTAGAGGAGAAAACATATGAGCAATGTAATCAATTTATTAGAGAGAACCGAAAGAAAGAAAAGCGAAAGGTACGTAAAGCTCGATGATCTCGAAAAGAGGTTAGCGAATATCGACGCTGAAGCCGTATGCAGGGCTATAAACCCCGAAGCCGTCAGGGAAGAAGGTGTGGATTACACACTGAGAAGCATCTTCGACAAACAGAAGATGACCGAATGCTTCGAAGCCTTCAGTGAGGCAAGCCATATACTCAAAAAATCCAATGCTGATTGGGGCAGAGCATAAAATAAAGCCTGCCCCCTTGCTGTTTTCTATTGTTTAAAGTCCAAATATGTATTTCAAAAAATAAATAGTCCCTACAAGGCCAAAAAAACTGCAAACACAGGCAATAGCC
>JAEZQN010000131.1 GCA_023441145.1 Bacillota bacterium | reverse complement strand
GGATATACCCTTGCTTTATTGACACCTAAGGAATTTAATTGCTTCAGTAATTTATCTTTTGACTCCACAATACAAATAATCTTTTTACCATCAGAATCTCTAGCTCTTAATTCCGTAATGGTATTGTTTGTTTTGTCGCCGTAAATCTCATCTAGTAATCCACATATGATAAATGCACCTTCTTGCTTATCAATTCTTCTATTGTTGCGAGATGGAATCACCACCAAATTACTTGTTAAATCTTCCCTCACAACTTCATCCTTAAATCCAGGTCTCTCTAAACGTACCTCTTGTATTAGAGGGGCTATTTTCTCGTTGAAGTCCTCCCTTGTTAAGGTATCATCTTTAGACGCAAGATAAAAATCTTTTTGTACCAAGTTCGTAAATAACGGTAAGGATGCTAATAATGCAACTGTGTCACTCTGTGGATACTTGATGTTATCTTTGTCTATGGAAAAAAGAATTACTTCCCCTGAATTATTATCTTGATTTTCACATGCAAAATACAGGGCAATTAAAGGGTTCTGGGTAATATCTAATAGTCTAGTTGGTAGACCATAATGCTGCATCTCTGCCAAGATTTCTAAATGACTTCTCATGCCAGAAAAATCATTTGTACAGTTAATCTGCAATTCTTGATACATCCGCTTTTCATTTTTCCTCCATTCTTCTTTACGAAAAATTGAAGGTAACAATCGATACGAGATATTACTATGGCCTCTGAAAAAGATCTTTCTACCCGGAATAGTAATCTCATCAAGAAGATCCATATAATTCGAAATGGACTTTACCACTCGTAAGTTTACCGTATTATAGTCAAATATGATGCCTGTAGAAATTCTTAAGTCCATCTGCTTACATAAGCCAATACTACTGGAATAATCTATATTCTTCTGCCATTCCACCAACATATTCTGCGTTATTTCGATTCTCTCTAAATATGTAGGTATCCCTCGATAAATATAATATAAAACTACAAATAAACAAAAGTTGTTAAATTTCTTTACATCCATTACGGATGTGTCTAAAATAGGCAAAAGCTTTTCCTTTACCTCTTGAATCGATTTGGGAAACCTATGTTTAAATAAATTTGCTAGTGGTGATTTCATCCTATCCAATTCAAAAGCAATTTCCTCTCGTTTTAACTGTGGTCTATTGAATACTAAATTCATATCACAATATCCTTCAGCAACCAACTTCTCAAAACAGATTTTCTGAAATGCTTCCTGTACTATTAAATTTTTACTTAATTCCTCATCAACAAAAAAGAAAAACATACTTTATCCCCCATTTCATAACCCCATTTACTCGTTGATTGCCTCAATCCCCAGTCGTTTTAATTCTTCTAGATGAGCTCGCATCTGTTGTAAGACTTCTGGGTCGTGTCCTTGCCAACTAGAAAGCTCTCCAATGATGCGCAGTGGATACTTACTCCGATAGGACCGAGTAGGATTTCCAGGAAACTTTTTATCTGTCAAATTAGGATCATCTTCAAATTCTCCTGTTGGTTCAACAATGTAAATTCTTTCTTTTTCCTCGCCAATAGCAAGTTCAGCCCCCCATATGGCAGCATCCCTAGTGGCACTAAAATATACGTAATTGGCCTTATCCCTTTTCCCATAATTCGATTTATAAGAAATAGTTATAAAGTCTCCCTGTTTCATGTCGGCTTTCGTTCCATGGTAAAAAGGACCTTGGTCTAACACTTTCTTGTTCTGTAATTCTTCCATGCTACCCCCTCCTTTTATTCATTACAAAGATCATTCCGTAGAATTACATTATAACAAATTTTTCCTTGTTTTAACATTATTAAATAACATATTCCACACAGCTTTTCTCCATTGCACCAAAAAGTAATATGTAGTACATTTATATAGACGAAGAAGTTCATTTTTAGATCGGCTGGACATGTTATGGGTGGCTATTTTAACTTGGAGGAGGAGTAAATGAATGAAATTGACTATTGAGAAGGCAAAACTAGATGATATTGATGAGGTAGCGCTGTTATATGATGATATCTGTGATTACTTAGCCACAAAGGAATATAATCCAGGCTTTAGGAAGGGTTGCTATCCCACTCGAAGTGAAGCCTTATATTTTTATAATGCCGATGGACTGTATGTCGCTAAGATGAATGGCATAATGGTAGGCTCTATTGCATTAACACATAATGCAAATGCTGAAGTGGCGGAAGAACTAAAGTACATAGAGGAAGAACAGGATGATATACTATATGTTCATGAGTTCATTGTTCATCCTGATTATCTTCGCCAAGGAATTGGCACAAATATCCTAAGTTTTGCTGACGAAGTTGCTAAACAAGAGGGTGTTAAGTGTCTACGCCTTTATGTATATGAGAAAAACTCTGTAGCAATCAAAGCATACGAAAGAAATGGTTATGTTTTTATTGAAAAAGTGGATATCGGTCTTAGTGACCTGGGCTTAGAATGGTTCTGCCTATATGAAAAAGTAATTGCATAAACATAATAATAAGTTGGAGGCTACCGTAGATTGGCAGCCTCCATTTTTATGTTAATCCCTAGTATATGGTTACAATACTGTGAGAAGCAACAAACTATATATTACTTATCAAAAGCACCTTTTTCCCCTAAGATTGCTCCTAGCATACAGGTATCTTCAAAGGTCCACTTCTTTCCTGATCCCAAGCATGCTCCCATTGCTATCCCTGCTGCTTTATATGGATCTGGTGTATTGTCTTTATCAAAGGCACCACTTGCTCCAAGTGCAGCTATCACTATTGCATCTTTATCTCCGAATAATCCCATCACTAATACCCCTCTTTCATTGTTAGATATTTCTTTGTTTCTGATGGTTTCTGATGGTATAAAAATAACATAGTAGCTGTCCTATATAGTGGACTTAGAGAAACATTTTTTTGTTATACAATGACTATTCAACTAAAAGATTCAATTCTCCTAGTTCTGCATAATATAGATAATCTTTTTCTGTAATACTAATTTCTTGCGTCCCTATTTCTTTATTATTTTCTAATGCGGTAATTCTTATAACCGCTTTACTAGCTAAGCCAGTATTCTTTGGTTTATTCGACATTGGATTCCAGTACAAGGTTTCTCCAATTGCACATGTAGTTGATGTACCCTTTTCAGATACTTTTCCAGATGGAATATCCCAAGTAAGTAACTGACCAGAATCAGTGTCAACTTTCAAACTTATTCCCTTGGTGCCATCGCCATTTAAATGAAATGTAAACGGAAGGCCAGGAGTCATACTAGAAGCAAGATCATATTTCATTAACAATAGTTTAGTATTTGGTATCAACTGGTATGCATTGCTCTCTACAATATCATTACCATTTAAATATTCTTTATTTTCTTTCGTAATATATGTCGTTATGATAAAACTGCCAAAAGATGCTTGTTCTGGTCTAGCAGTAAGCTTTGTTGTAGTACTAGTTTGTTTAGATGCTTCCTTGTGATTATTTATATCCGTACTTGAAGCATTATTTCGCAAAAATATAGAGCAGGTACAGATAATGATGACAAGAACAAAGGAACATCCTAATGCAAATACTTTAAAAAAAGAAGATGGAGTCTTACTTTTTCTTTTTAGATTAATTTCCTTATAAATACTATCTATTTGACTCTCTGATGGTGATAAAGATTCAAATACATCTTTAATATTTTTATTCATAAAACCCTCCCATATTGATTCTTAATAACTCACGGCCTTTTGATAGTTGCGTTCGAATAGTACTCTCATTTCGGTTTAATAGCTTTGATATCTCTTTTACTTGAAATCCTTCCATATAGTATAAAAATAGGATCTCTTTGTACTTGTTTGGTAATTTGAGAAGCTCTTCCTTTAACAAATCAGATTCCTTCTCTTCTGCTATATGTACTTCAGGAATTATATCTATATCTACTCTATGGGATTTCCACCAACATCTTCGCACATCTTTACATTGATTAATCGTAACTCTAATAAACCAAGCCTTCTCATGATCCAGAGTATCAAACTTTTTCTGGTGTTTTAGGTATTTAAGGAAAACGACTTGTGCAATATCCTCAGCGTCTGCATAGCATTTTAGATATAACATACTGATTTGGTAGACTCTTTTTATGTTTCGATAATACATCTCCAGAAATTCATCATTTGTAATTTGATCCCACTTATTCAAGTTATCACCACCTCTTACTATGAATACGTTTGAAGTAATCAAATTGTCTTATACAAAATGATTTTTTATTTACGTACTTCTTATATTTTACATTCCTTAACATGCATTGTATATTGCAAAAATCAGCTCCATTTGGCACGATACCTCAACCGAGTAAACTGCTGACATTGTAGGAAAAGAGAATACCATCCTTAATGTGGGTATTAAAGCCCTAGGTGAATCTTAAGATATGAGAAAAAGGACTTCAAACGAAGTCCTTTTTGAATGGCATGCTCCTGCTAGAACATTATCATAAAATATTAGATTTTTTTAGTTGATCCTGAATTTTTTTATAAGCCTCCTCCACATTTTCTATATACTGGGTTCTTACTATACCTTGTAAATCAGAAAATACATTACTCTTTGAAACTCTTTGTTCTAAGATCATTACATTTTCTCTACCTAACTTCGCATAAAACCATCCTAGTTCAAAGATTACATTTGGTCGAACCTGCAAATATTCCTCTTTATTATTCACTACAATATCATCATAAGTGAATAAAGCAAATGCAAATTGAGATTGAGAAGCGTAATATTCAAATTTCTCTATTATTGTTTTCCCATCATCTGTCTGTTCACTTAGGACAATAGTATGTAATCCAAATCCTCTCAATATATGCTCTAGCTCTCGCCTTTTTGCCTCATTGTGACCATGAATAATAAATACTGTTCTTTGGGCTTGTGATGCCAATTTGCTAGTATCAGCCTCTTTATCACTCTTATATATGTTTGCATTCTCATTTTTAGTTACTGTTACATTCTTACCATATATAATATCCCCTTGTGCTAAATTACTTTTCATATCACTCCTCCTTAAAAATAGTTATTTCCTGTCCATAAATAATATCACCATTGCTATAATTCTTAGTCCCACCTATTAATGAACCCATACCTACATTAATCAAAATAGGCCCTATTTCATGAACAATAGCTAGTATCCCCTCCCCAGCTTTATATAATAATCTTCTCGAAATGCTATCATATTTACTTCTGAGTTTTTCTAATTCTAGTTCTAATGAACCTATTTGTATATTAGATATCTGTATCCTAAATTTCATTAATGAAATATAAAACTCTTTTTCATATTTTAAATTAATATCGTTATCCAAAATGTCTACAATTCTATCTAATGACTTTGTGCTCAAGGAGATATCCGCCTGTTGTATAGCAAGATAAGCAATAGCC
>JAEZQN010000082.1 GCA_023441145.1 Bacillota bacterium | reverse complement strand
GTCTTGGTGTAGAATAATCCTTGGTATTTTTATTTATTTGCATACTTAAATTATACCAAAAAATAGCTGTAAGCTCCATGCTTACAGCTATTTTTCTGTTAGGGGAGTTTTTTTACAGCGCCAATTATAATTAATTAAATAGCCAATTACCTAATTCTTCAGCAGAGAATCCATAAGAATCATAGATAATAACATAGCCATCCCTATAAACTCCAAAGGATATGCTTGATTCATTATCACCTTTATATACCCTAGAGTAAAGAACTTCCTTGGACAGGGAATCTGCTGTAAAGATAGGATATAGAAGAGTTCCTGTATAGTCGGTGATGGAACTTGGTAAATCAGGATTTTCTGATGGAATAAGGCTATAAAGCTCTTTGTTCTCAGTAGATACCAGTAAACTCCTCTCAAAATCTAAGATAGGATGTATATTAACTACAAGGGTTTTAACAGAGGAGTCTGTCTTTGTTCTATACATAGAGGTAAGTGAAGTAACTCCACTGTGGTCTTCAATCTCCTGCTTTACGAGGTTAGGGTTATTAATAAGCCCACTAGGAAGCACATCTATAAGGGTTTTCTCTGAAGTATCTGTTGCTTCATAGATTGGAGTTGTTGCATCATCAAATGAGTTCTCAGGTGCGAATAAGAAGTCTTTTTCTAATTCATAGTTCTTTGCAAAATAACTGTAGGTAGAAGAACCATCGCCATACACTATGATGGGATTGGTATAATAAGAGGAATTTTTATCCACTTCATTAGAAGCCTGATCCTCTGGGGCGTTGTTGTAGTCGTTATCTTCAGTAGATGACTTTGAATTATCTTCCTGCATTGGTGCTGATGCACTATCTTTGCTCCCACCTCGTCCAAAGCCACTTAGATTTATCAAAGACACAATAAGCCCTAAGCTAATTACCACAATACTGATTGTAGCTGCTATATGGCTAAATTGTCTGATTGTTGATTTTCTTGCAACTTTTCTAGCAGAACTTTTTGACGGAGTACGGAGTAGTTGTTGGTGGAAACTACTGTCTATGTCTATGTTATCCATATAGTTACTATATATGCTTTTTATCTTATTATCACTTATATGGTCATTGTTAAAGGATTTGTTTTCCAAGGTTCTATCTCCTTTCTATAGAGTCTGTTATGTAATAAATGCTTTATTTATTCTAAAAAACCATCTTGACACAGTTTATCTTTTAGCTGTGTTCTTGCACGAGTCATAAGAGAACGAACAGTAGATTCCTTCTGGCTGGTAAGCATAGCGATTTCTTTCGTGGAATAGCCTTCGTAATAATACAAATGGATGACGGTTCTGTATTTTGCCGGAAGTGATATAACATATTCGAGTAAATCATGTTGCTCTTCATCTTTTGCTGGTATGGTATCTAATAAAGGAGCACTTTTCTTCCACCAGCTAGAACGAAGTTTGTTTTTGCAAAGATTAAAGGTTACTCTGAGAAGCCAGGCTTTTTGGTGCTCTTTTGAATTAAAGTCACCTGAGAATTCATACAATTTTATAAAGACTTCTTGGACAATATCCTGGGCCTCTGCAATATTGCCTAGGATGGCTAAAGCTGCTCGATATAATTGTTTTTCATATTCTGTAACCAAGGCTTCAAAGGAATCATCCGGCCGGATAGATTCTGGATGCATGAGTACCCCCCTTACTTCTTTGTATAATATACACATTATAGTCATAGAATGTTGCATAGGTAAATAGAAATTTAAAAAATTACAAAATTTTATCATAAAATGGTTAATATTACATATGATATTTGTGCTGTTATACGATATAATGTTTAGAAAAATGTAAATTTTGACCTGAGGCAAGTGAAACAGGTAATATAAAGGTTTGGAGGATTTCTATGAGTAAAGTTTGTATTGTAGGAATTGCTGGTGGCTCTGCATCTGGAAAAACTACAATTGTTAACATGATAAAAGAATATTTTAAAAATGATATTGAGCTGATTAGCCATGATAGTTACTATTGGGCTCATGATGATATGCCATTAGAAGAACGTAAGAAGTTGAATTACGATCATCCATCCTCCTTTGAGACAGATAAGCTAATTGAAGATGTAAAGAGCCTGAAGGAAGGTAAGAGTATTTACCGTCCAGTATATGATTACTCTCAACACACAAGATCGAAGGATACTGTTTTGGTACAACCTAAGAGGGTGATTATTGTGGAAGGTATCTTGATATTAGAGGATGCACGTCTAAGAGAGTTAATGGATATTAAGGTCTTTGTGGATACTGATGCAGATGAACGATTGATGAGAAGAATATCAAGAGATATTCATGAGCGTGGAAGAGATGTTGAATCAGTTTTATCACAATACGGAAATACAGTAAAACCAATGCATGAACAGTTTGTGGAACCTTCTAAGAAATATGCAGATATTATCATTCCTAGAGGGGGAGAAAACACCATGGGAATTCACATACTACAAGAACACCTTAGTCTATTGATTAATAAAGAATGAAAGTAACTTAAATTCCTCTTGTAATATTTCGTAACTTAATTATAGATGGATTGTAGATATACAAGGTATCACTTTTTGTGTAAAATAGAATTATGTTATGATTCATAACACACTTTTGCTTTATTTACTTGCTATAATGAAAATATAAAGTATTACAGGAGGAAATAGAATGAAAATAAAGAGAATAAGACTATTGGCAGGGGCAACCCTTATGCTAATCTTTTTATTTGCTTTTCATGCTGAACTTAAGGAATCAGAAGTGGTAAAGCAAGAAAATCAATTGAATCGTTTATCCTCTCAAATAGTAAATGAAGGTGGAGTAAGTAGTAAATCCATACGTGCAGTGAAGTCTGAGCAGAAGGATGAGAAGAATACTACGAATTCCATTTCCTCTAAAAAGGTCAATAGTACGGATTTAGCTAAGTATAGTGGGAGTTATGGCTATTCTACCTTGTCTTCTGGGGGGAAAAAGGCCTATAACGCATTAAAGAAGATAGGCTATAGTTTTCATAATGGCGGAAAGAATGCTGGAAAGGTATTTTATTCTGACGGAGGTTATGGCTATGTCACAGGCATAGTTGATATCTCATCTTATAACGTGTACATAAAGGAACTATCAAAGATTTTCTTTGCATTTGAAGCTGATAATCCTATGCTTTATTGGGTTGATGGAGTAAGCTATGGGACTTCTGGTTCTAAGGTTACGTCACTTTATCTCACTGTTAATTCCTCTTATACCTCGGCAACAGCAAGGACTAAGGTCCAAAGTGCAATTGATAAAGGATTAAAAGAATATACGAAACAGATTGATACCCTAAAAGCCAAGGGTTCTAGTAATATGTTTATTGAACTCGTTGTCCATGACTTAATAATAGATAAGTGTGCCTATGCCCTTGATTCCAAAGGACAACCTCATGATGCAGCCTGGGCTCATAACATTTATGGTATCTTTGGTAAGAAACAGGCTGTTTGCCAAGGCTATGCAAAGGCCTTTCAGTTACTGATGAATTATGCTGGAATCGAAAGTATCTATGCCATAGGCTATGGATTAGATGAGGGACATGCATGGAATCTTGTAAAACATGATGGCTCCTGGTATGGAGTAGATGTTACCTGGGATGATATAGGGGATTATGCATCGAAATTAGGTACAGGTGTTTTATATCAGTATTTTAATTCTAGCACCAAGATGTTTAACAAGACTCATACCTACGATTATGATTATTTTGATGAGATGTATAAGGTGCCCGCGGCAACCTCTACCGATACTTATTGGTATTACTCCTACTATAAGTTAAAGCATTCATTAACTACAACTCCAACCATAGAAAGTGTGACAGAGGTCTTTCGATCTGCTCTAGGTAGTGTTGAAAAGACCAGTCAGTATATGCTTCAAATTGCAGTAAGACAGGGAACAGAGAAGAGTTTTGTTGATGTTTGTAACAAGTATAAGAGTAATATTGTAAGGGCCCTAAACTCCAATGGAATTCAATATAACTTAGGAACACCTGTCCTAGGAGCCTATGATGATGACGATAACGAATTCTACCCATGGGTGTTTGTTTATGTACCAGTTAATGTGAAAATTATAGATAATATTAGGGATAATGGTATCTATTTTGATAACTATCAGTTCAAAGTTTACAATAGAGATAGTAGTGGAACGAAAGATGTGACAGATCAGGTAACAGCTGTCGTAAGAGATGGAAAATTACAAATTTCTTATAATGGAGCGGTTATTGGTAGTTATCGTGTTTCTATTAAGAACCCACAAGTAGAGCCGATTGTACCTCTTTTATATACAGGAGCGAAACAGACGCCTAAGCCAGTAGTAACCTTAGATGGGGTTACTTTAGTAGAAGGAGTGGATTATACCTTAAGCTATGTGAACAACGTCAATGCAGGTACTGCCTCTGTGATCCTAAATGGGATAGGCCGGTATATGGGGACAAAGAGTGTTCCGTTTACGATACAGCCAATAAATCTACAGGGGGCAATAATTGCTAATGTTGGGGCTAAGACCTATACAGGTAGTAAAATTACACCCAGCTTAAGTATTGTTAATACAGCAGGAGCTATCATAGAGAGCTCTAACTATTCTATTGCATATCAGAACAATGTTAATGTGGGAGTAGCAACCGTAACAGTATCGGGAAAGAATAATTATTCTGGTACTCTTACGACTACATTTAACATAGTCAAACGCAAGATAAGTACCTGTACAGTGGCTAAAATCGGTAATCAAAGCTATACAGGAAAGGCCATTACACCAAATTTAAACATAAAAAGTGGTAGTAAGGTCTTAGTGAAAAACAAGGATTATAGAATTAAGTATACAGGTAATGTAAAACCAGGCAAGGCAAAGATAGTGATTACTGGAATAGGAGCTAATCTAACAGGAACAAAAACGATTTATTTTAATATTGTGCCAAAGAAGATTACTTCTATAAAAGCTTCCTCTAGCAGTAGAAAGGTAGTTGTAAAATGGGGTAAATCTTCCTACGCTTCAGGCTATACCGTTTTTTATTCCACTTCTAAGAATGGGACCTATAAATCCTGGGGAAATACTACTAAAACTACACTTACTAAGACAAAATTAGCAAGAGGTAAGGCTTATTACATTCAAGTAAGGCCATACAAGTTAATCAGTGGGAAGAAATATTATGGAAGTACTGGTAAAATTATCAGAATAGTTGTTAAATAGTCTGAACAATTGATGGTAAATAATGCAATATCTGAAAACGGGGTTGAATGCCCCGTTTTTTTGTGCTATCATGCTAATTGCATAAAATATAGTGACAAAATATAGGAGGATGTTTCATGAAACGCGTATTGTTCGCACTTAGTTTATTAGTTGCAATGTTTGCACTAACTGCATGTAGTTCAGGCGGGTCAAAAACCTATGAAATAGCTTTGATTACGGATGTGGCTACCATTGATGATAAATCATTTAATCAGGGTTCATGGGAAGGCGTAAAAGCTTATGTTGAGGAAAATGAAGTTTCTCATAAGTACTATATGCCTGCTGAAAAATCTACAGAGGCCTATGAGGCGTCAATTGATTTGGCGGTAGAAGGTGGGGCAAAAATTATAGTGTGTCCAGGATATTTATTTTCAGTTGCCGTATATAATTCACAGGAAAAATATCCTGATGTAAAATTCATCCTCTTAGATGGCACACCACATAATGAAGCAGAAACAGAGTACAAGACAAACGATAATGTATATTCTATTTATTATTCTGAAGAGCAGTCTGGATTTCTTGCAGGTTATGCTGCAGTAAAGGATGGCTATAAGAATCTTGGCTACATTGGTGGTATAGCAGTCCCTGGTGTTATCCGTTATGGGTATGGTTTTGTTCAGGGTGCAGAATATGCAGCGAAGGAAATGGGAATTGATGATATAACTGTAAAGTACAACTATACCGGAACCTTTAATGCTTCTCCTGAAGTACAAGCCATGGCAGCGAGCTGGT
>JAEZQN010000106.1 GCA_023441145.1 Bacillota bacterium | reverse complement strand
ATATTAGAGGTTCTATTTGGGGATTATATTAAAAGAAATTTTTAGACAAAGGATATTGTAAAAGGTAATTGAATGAGAATATTAGGATTGGATTATGGCTCTGTTAATGTAGGTGTTGCTATCAGTGACGAGCTAGGTCTTACTGCCCAAGGTATTGAAGTTATTAGGCGGAAAGAAGAGAATAAGCTAAGGAAGACATTGTCTAGAATTGAGGAACTAGTAACAGAGTACCAGGTAAAGACCATTGTATTAGGATATCCAAAGAATATGAATAATACGATTGGTGATAGAGCACGTAAGTCAGAAGAATTTAGAGAGATGCTCGTAAGAAGAACAGGTGTAGAAGTTCTTTTGTGGGATGAGAGGTTAAGTACTGTGTCAGCCCATCAGTCTATGATAGAAAGCGGTAAAAGAAGAGAGCAGCGTGCTGAGGTAGTGGATATGGTTGCTGCTGTATTTATTTTGCAGAGCTTTTTAGATGCCCAGTACAACAACCAAAGCAGTAAGGAGATTTAGTATGGCAAGTAAAAATGAAAGAATAGTATTTACCACAGAAGACAATGAACAGATAGAGTTCTTTGTTTTAGAGCAAACAAGAGTGAGTGGAGTAAATTATTTGTTGATTGCAGACTCCGAAGAGGATGATGGAGAAGCAAATGCGCTGATATTAAAGGAAAAAGAAATTGTTGGTGAAGACGCAGTTTATGATATTGTAGAAGATGACAATGAATTAGAGGCAATTTCAAAAGTATTTGAGACTATGATGGATGATATTGATATTGCCATAGATGAGAGTCCTAGAAACAATGGATAAAAGATTATACCTAGGATGATATACAAAATAATAAGTGAAAAAAAGTAAGTTTATACTTTTTAAGATATATGTAAGCAAGCAAACGTAGGCAATCATTAGAATTAGGGATAGACAATATGAGAGCATTCGTCTCTACAGATTATTTGTCGCATTAACAGCAATTTAAGAGTATTAATGGCGCGGAAAAGAGGTTTAGATGAATACAAATCATGAGATGTTTAGAAAGTTGCTAAAGGAGAACGGGCTCAAGGTTACAACACAGAGGTTGGCTATTTTAGATGTGTTACAAAGTAGACCGGATACACATTTAACAGCGGAAGAGATATATGAATGTGTTCGTAAACAGTATCCTGAGATTGGTTTAGCAACGGTTTATCGTACTATTTTGCTGTTATCAGATTTACATTTGATTGACAAATTGAATCTGGATGATGGTTATGTTCGATATGAGATTGGAAAGAAACAGGGTGAGATGAGAAGTCATCATCACCATCACTTAATATGTTTAAACTGTGGCAAGGTATTATCCTTTGAAGGAGATATGCTAGATAGCCTAGAAAACAAGATTAAGGAGGCTATGGGTTTTGAGACTCTTGACCATGAAGTAAAGCTTTATGGGTATTGTAAAGAATGTCAAAAGAATAGGGTTTCCCATTAATTCTAATAAGATTGCGCCTATAAATTGGTGACTTACATAATTTCAATGGAGGTGCAATTATGAAAGAAAAAGAATTAAATAGTAAAGGCGTTAAGATGATTCCTCTTGGCGGCCTAGAGCAAATCGGAATGAATATTACCGCATTTGAATATGAAGATAGTATTATTGTAGTGGATTGTGGATTATCCTTTCCAGACGATGATATGTTAGGAATTGATTTGGTAATTCCAGATGTAAGTTATCTAAAGGAAAACATTAGTAAAGTTAAAGGATTTGTTATTACTCATGGTCATGAGGATCATATTGGAGGGTTACCTTACGTGTTGAAAGAGGTTAACGTTCCTATTTATGCTACTAAACTGACAATGGGTATCATTGAAAACAAATTAAAAGAGCATAATTTAACAAAGAATACGAAACGTAAGGTGATAAAATATGGACAATCCATTAATCTAGGATGCTTCCGTATTGAGTTTATTCGTACAAATCACAGTATTGCTGATGCTGCTGCTCTTGCTATCTACTCCCCAGCAGGTATCATTGTTCATACAGGCGATTTTAAAGTGGATTTTACACCTGTATATGGTGAAACAATAGATTTACAGCGTTTTGGTGAGATTGGAAAGAAGGGTGTACTTGCTCTCCTCTGTGATAGTACTAATGTTGAACGTCCAGGTTACACCATGTCAGAAAGTACAGTTGGTAAGACCTTTGATAATATATTTGCAGAAAGCTCAAAGCATCGTATTATTGTTGCTACCTTTGCGTCTAACGTAGACCGTGTGCAACAGATTATCAATTCTGCTCATAAATTTGGTCGTAAGGTTGTCATAGAAGGAAGAAGTATGGTGAACATCGTTACCACAGCAGTGGAACTAGGCTATATTAATCTTCCTGAGAATATATTAATCGATATTGAGCAGATGAAGAATTATACAGATGACCAGATTGTGTTAATTACAACAGGTAGTCAAGGGGAGGCTATGGCAGCCCTTTCAAGAATGGCTTCTTCCATTCATCGTAAGGTTTCCATTAAGCCAGGAGATACCATTGTATTAAGCTCTTCCCCTATTCCGGGTAATGAGAAAGCGGTATCTAAGATTATTAATGAGCTTTCTATGAAGGGTGCTAAAGTAATCTACCAGGATACTCACGTATCTGGACATGCTTGTCAGGAAGAGATTAAATTAATCTATTCCTTAGTGAAGCCAAAGTATGCAGTTCCAGTTCATGGGGAGTATCGTCATTTGAAACGTCATGCAGAGTTATGTGAATCCTTAGGGATTAAGAAGGAGAATATCTTCCTCATTTCTTCTGGAGATGTTTTAGAATTATCCGAGGCGAAGGCAGCAGTCACTAGTCGAGTACCATGCGGTGCAATCCTAGTGGATGGACTTGGTGTTGGTGACGTTGGTAATATTGTCCTTCGTGACCGTCAGCATCTGTCAGAGAATGGTTTGATTATAATCGTAGTGACCCTTGAGAAATACAGTAATCAGGTTCTCTCTGGACCAGATATTGTATCTCGAGGTTTTGTATATGTTAGAGAATCTGAGAACCTTATGGATGAAGCTAGGGAATGTGTAAGAACTTCCTTAGAGCGTTGCTTAGATAATGGGGTTACAGATTGGGGTAAGATTAAGAATGAAGTGAAGGATTCTCTAAGTGAATTCATCTGGAAGAAGACAAAACGTAATCCTATGATATTACCGATTATCATGGAAGTATAGGTTACTTTATTCTTGTATTACTAAGGAATAAAAGGTATAATTGGTAGCATGGAGGGATAAGATGGCTAAAAGATCAGTAAAGACCAAGGTAGCACTTCGTGTCACCCATGGTATATTACATGTACTGCTTAATGCAGTATTCTATTGCATAGCGGTGTTTATTATATTGAAGGCCTGCGGTGTAGCTTATGACTTTTCCTATCAATTATTTGGTGATGTACGGATAGATGAGACCAATCCTATTGAGAGACAGCTTGTAATCGAGAAGGATGAGTCTACCATGAGTGTTGCTTCTAAGCTAGAATTGTATAAAATTATAGAGAATAAGTATTCTTTTTATGTCAGAGCGAAGCTGACGGATGAGAATATATTGCCAGGGGTTTATGTGGTAAGATCGGATATGAACTATGACATGATATTTGATGTCATAACCAATGAGTCTGAATCAAGCACCACAGCTTCTACTAATTAAGATGAATGAAGTGTAAGCAATGGTAGTAATAAAGTAAAGACAAAAGACAGAGAGAACGGCGGCAGGAGAAATCCTTCCCGCCGTTCTCTCTATTTAAGTGGTAGAAAAGTTACAAATAATACAGGCGTTGCAGAGATGTGGCGCCTTTTTAATAATTTTTATGGAACATCTTGACATTTATATACTATGTGTTATATAGTATTATGTGAAGGGAGGTATAAGATGGATATTCAGTTGAAACGTGGTCTTTTAGATGTTTGTGTCCTCGCTGCAATTAAAAATGAAGATTCTTATGGGTATCAGATCATCAAAGATATGAAACCGTATGTAGAAATATCCGAATCAACGCTGTATCCAATTCTACGACGGTTGGAGGAGGCTGAATTGCTATCGGTGAGAACTGCTGAGCATAGCGGAAGACTACGAAAATATTATCATATTACAACACTGGGACTCAAGCGAATAGAAGACTTCAAAGAAGAATGGAACGAGATTGTGTCCATATATAAGTTTATTATGAGGGAGGAAAATGGCAATGAATAAGCAAGAATTTCTTGCAGCTCTTCGTAAAGATTTAACCGGATTGCCGCAGGAGGATATCGAACGATCGATTGATTTTTATAGTGAAATGATTGAAG
>JAEZQN010000105.1 GCA_023441145.1 Bacillota bacterium | reverse complement strand
AGTGTGTACTGGGTGAATACTTCACCTGAATTAAGTACATCTTGGCTTACTATTCCATCTGAAATAGAAACTACACTTTGTAGTAATTTATCAAATTCTTTACGAAACGTATCCGCCTCTTTTGTATAACTGCTATCTCTTGGGGTGAACCCCAGTTCCAAAAAGAAGGAATGCTCTTTCATGATTCTTCCAAAGAACAAATGTAACTCTAGAGACTGTCTGGCGTATTCATTATTTGAAAACATATACAACCTCCATATTATCACTTCCTTTTAGTATATGTTGTATCAAACTACTTGTGTGTTTTATTTATATATAATATATAAAAGAAGCAAACCAAAAAAGACAACTCCTCTTATAGAGCTGTCATTTTGTTTAAGATTTATGATAATCGTCCTTTAAAATCTTGATACCCAAATTCCTTAACCAAAGTAACGCTGTCGTTTTCTAATACAGTAATACTAGGAAGAGGCATTCCATTAAAGGTATTGTTCTTAACCATACTGTAAATGGCCATATCACAGAAAATCACTCTGTCACCAGCTTTTAACGGTTGGTCAAAGGAATAGTCTCCAATAACATCTCCTGCAAGGCAGGTTGGTCCAGCAAAGCGATAGGTAAAAGGCTTTTGGTTAGGATTAGCACCTCCAATTACAAGGGGACGATAAGGCATCTCCAATACATCTGGCATATGGCAGGCTGCAGAAGTATCAAGAATGGCAATCTCCATTCCATTCTTCATAACATCTAGTACAGTAGATACTAGGTAACCAGCATTTAATGCAACAGCCTCACCTGGCTCTAGATATACTGTTAGGTCATAGGTATCCTGTATGTGTTTGATGCAGGTGATCAATGTCTCTACATCATAATCCTCTCTTGTAATGTGATGACCTCCACCAAAGTTCAGCCACTTTATATTGGAAAATAAATGTCCAAACTTCTCTTCCACCACTTGAAGTGTTCTAGCTAGTACATCTGCCCCTTGCTCACACATTGTATGAAAGTGTAAGCCTTCTATTCCACTCTCTTCCCCTAGAATCAGCTCTCCTTCTGATATGGCTTGTTCTAAGACTTTTAAGGTGGTTCCTAATCTAGAATTAGTATAACAGGGATTATATAGGTCCGTTTCTATCTCGGAGTATTCAGGATTAATACGAAGTCCAAAACTAGGCTTCTTGCCTTTAGTCTCTGTAATAAGAGGTTTATACTTACTCCACTGATTTGGAGTATTAAACACCATATGGTCACAGAAGCGAAGAAGCTCTTTTACGTCCTCCTGTTTGTACGCAGGAGCATAGACATGAACCTCTTTCCCACTCATTTCTTCAAACCCTAGTCTGGCCTCATAAAGGCCACTAGCAGTGGTTCCCGCAAGATACTTACCTATCTCTGGATAAAGAGAAAACATAGAAAATGCTTTTTGGGCAAGTAGTATTTTCGCTCCTGTTTCATTTTGAATCTGTTGAAGTAAGGCTAGATTCTTTCTTAACTTCTCTTTATCTACAACGTAACAAGGGGTTGGTATATTAAGCATGTTCATGGATTGTTCTCTCCCCTAATCTACTAAAGCAGGGTTAAAGTCTTCTATCCATGGAAGTCCCCATTTGTTTAGTGCAGCCATAAATGGATCTGGATCAAACTCTTCTACATTATAAACGCCAGGTTTATTCCAAACCCCAGTCATTACTAGCATTGCGCCAATCATTGCAGGAACTCCTGTAGTATAAGAGATGGCTTGAGAGCCTACTTCTTTATAACACTCCTGGTGATCACACACATTGTATACATAGTAAGTTTTCTCCTTACCATCCTTAATACCTTTAAAGATACAGCCAATATTGGTTTTGCCAACCGTACGAGGTCCAAGACTAGATGGGTCTGGTAACACTGCCTTTAAGAACTGTAATGGCACAATCTGCTTTCCTTCAAACTTAATTGGCTCAATAGAGGTCATACCTACATTTTCTAAGCATTTCAGATGAGTCAGATAGCTTTGTCCAAAGGTCATAAAGAACCGAATTCGTTTAATTCCCTTGATATTCTTACCCAAAGACTCTAATTCCTCATGGTGTAATAGGTACATATCCTTTTCCCCTACTTGATCAAAATGGTAGACCCTTTTGATTTCCATAGGCTCTGTTTCAACCCACTCACCATTCTCCCAGTAGCTGCCCTTAGCACTAACCTCTCTTATATTAATCTCCGGATTGAAGTTAGTAGCAAATGGGTATCCATGATCTCCACCATTACAATCAAGGATATCTATTTCATGAATTTCATCAAAATAATGCTTACTAGCATAAGCAGAAAACACCCCAGTTACACCTGGGTCAAAGCCACAGCCAAGTAACGCCATGATTCCAGCTTTTTCAAAACGTTCCTTATACGCCCATTGCCAACTATATTCGAATTTTGCTGTATCAAGAGGCTCATAGTTTGCAGTATCCATGTAATTTGTCTTTGTCGCTAGACAAGCATCCATAATGGTTAAATCTTGATAAGGAAGGGCAACATTAATAACAATATCAGGCTTATAGTCACTAATTAAGGCAACTAATTCTGGTACCTTATCTGCATCTACCTGAGCAGTAGTAATCTTTGTTTTCGTATTTTTACAGCTTTCTGCTAAAGCATCACATTTTGACTTAGTTCTACTTGCAATGCAAATTTCCTCAAATACACTATCATTTTGGCAACATTTATGTACAACGACACTGGCAACTCCTCCAGCTCCAATAATTAACGCTCTACCCATTTATTTTCCCTCCTACGTATAGTAATAACTCTCTTATAATCTTACAAGCTACTGCTGTAGAAACACCACTTTGATCATACACTGGGGATAACTCTGTCACATCTAAGCCAACAATATTACAGTTAGCCACAAGCTTTAACGCTTCCAGTAGCTGATGAAAGCTCACGCCTCCAGCTTCAGGGGTTCCTGTTCCCGGAAAAGTAGATGGATCTAGCACATCTAGGTCCAACGTAAAATAAACTGGTTTATCTTTTAATCTCTCTACTGTTTCCTTCAGCCCATCAAAATTATATAGCTGAGTATGTACATGTTCTTTTCCCCATCTAAATTCTTCTCGGTCTCCACTACGAATACCGAATTGATGGATTCTATCATCTCCTACTATTTCGTGACAACGTCTCATTACACAGGCATGAGACAAGGATTCCCCTAGGTAATCCTCTCTTAAATCTGCATGTGCATCAAAGTGAATGATATGTAGCTCCTTATACTTTTTAGCTATAGCTGTAACTGTACCTAATGTAACAAGATGCTCTCCACCTACCATAAATGGAATCTTGTGATCCTTTATAATCTCTTCTGTAAATGCAGTAATCTCCTGAAGAGGACGTATTGGTCCTCCAAATGGAAGCTCTAATTCTCCTGCATCAAAGAAATTGTAGTCAGTCAGGTCCTTATCCTGATATACACTATAGGTCTCTATCCCATAGCTTTCATTTCTAATCGCCTGACCTGCAAATCTTGTTCCCGGACGATAGGAAGTTGTACCATCATAGCCTGCCCCAAAAAGTACCACCTTACTACTCTCATACTCCCCATCACAGCCAATAAATGTATGTATGTTTTTCTCTATCATAGCTCTAATAGCTCCTTTACGTAATTAGGCAGATAAAAGGCGCCCTTATGTAAATCTGTATTATAGTATCTAGTCTTTATTGCGAGTTCGTTCCATTTATCAGCATCTAAATCCACAACTGGGTCGTATCGTTTTGATGCAAAGCCAAATAGCCAATGTCCCGATGGATAGGACGGAATATGGCACTGGTACACCGTACTATAAGTAAAGGCGGATTTGATATGCTTATGTGCCAATTGTACACTTCTTGCATGTTGCTTATAATATGGGCTCTCATGCTGATTAATTAGGACTCCATCTTCCTTAAGAGCCTTCCAGCAGATTCCATAGAATTCCTTTGTAAATAATCCTTCTGCTGGTCCATAAGGGTCGGAACAGTCTACAATTATTAAGTCATATTCATCATATACCCCACGAACAAAGCGAATACCCTCTTCAAAATAGATATGAACCCTTTCATCCTTAAGTTTACAAGAGGTCTCAGGGAAGTACTTCATGCAAACATTTACAACTTCCTCATCCACCTCTACCACATCGATTCGCTCTATGCTATTATATTTTACTAGTTCCCTGACAGAGCCACCATCACCACCACCAATTACTAAGACCTTACGTACCTCTGAATGGACTGCCATAGGAACATGGACTGCCATCTCATGGTAGATGAATTCATCTCTCTCAGTAATCATCAATTCTCCGTCTAAAACAAGAACCTTACCATAATCATAAGTCTTAAGTAAATCTATCTTCTGATAATAGCTTTCCTTACTAACAATCTGTTGTTCCACCTTCATGGAAAAATGAACGTTATCTGTATGTTGATCCGTATACCATAGTTCCATTAACTTTCCTCCAGTACATTTATATATTCCATGCTCATATCCTCTGTACCTGTCATAAAACAACCTTTTTCCTTAGCATAATGAATATAATTAAGGATATCTGTTGTAATCCTCTCACCAGGCGCAAGAATCGGTATTCCAGGAGGATAGCACATAACGAATTCACCACAGATTTTGCCCTGACTCTCCATCAAAGGCATAGAGATTTTCTTCCCGTAAAATGCCTCTTGAGGCCCCTTTACAATTTGTGGATTAATATATTCATGATCAAATAAACCTGCTTTATCTCTTTGATAAAGGCGCTTGATTTCTGATAAAGCCGCAATTAAACGTTCTATTTCTAAGTTACGATCGCCAGAGGACACAATGGCAAGAATATTGCCAATATCCCCAAATTCAATCTGAATTCCATATTCATCTCTTAATAGGTCATAAACCTCGATTCCTGCCAAGCCAATATCTCTTGTATGGATAGAGAGCTTTGTTTTATCAAAAGCATATATGTTATCCCCATTAACTAACTCATCAGAAAAAGCATAATAGCCACCCAGCTTATTGATCTCATCCCTTGCATAATTAGAGAAGGCAAGGGTTTTCTGAAATAGCTCTTTCCCATGGAGACTTAAGTTTCTTCTAGCAATATCTAAGGAGGATAACAATAGATAGGAAGCACTTGTGGTCTGAGTAAGATTAATTACCTGTCTTACATAGTCTCCATTTACCGTATTCCTCGTTAGTAAGAGGGAGCTTTGCGTAAGAGAGCCACCCGTCTTATGCATACTTACCGCAGCCATGTC